>NZ_AUIZ01000013.1:0-126520 GCF_000423965.1 Butyrivibrio sp. VCB2001
TTCTGTTCCCCATACCTATGATTGCTAGTATAAGTTTTTCAATTGGTATTTTTCTGCTCCTAACAAAATCCTTTCCCGGAGAAACACAGAACTGATCGATGGACTTGCAAACGCTGTGTATCTCCTTTAGTAAAATATCTCTAACTTGTTTTGATTTCACGTGCACCTCCTTGAATTTAGACTTTTGCCTCTAATTTCAAGGGCCGCTTTCGCTACCTCTAAAAATAAATCTGTAGCGAAAGCGGCCGCACTTTTATGCTTACATGTCAACTGTTTTTAGAAAAAAAGACCCCTACATCATTTTCAGATGTAGAGATCTTTATAGTGTCATCTTAACTTAATGACATTGGGGGAAACCCTCTTTCCTGCGGAAAGGAGAACGAGGAAATGACAAACGAACAGATTATATTTAACAACCGCATGGAACTTATGAAAGAGGGTATAATAGGAACCACCGGCAAGAACATCGTTATCGAGGATGAAGAGGGAAGAAAGACCCTCACCAAAGAGCCGGAGCAGATACACACATACATGGAATGGAAAAGGCGGGGTTACACCGTAAAGCACGGAGAAAAAGCCGTTTCCGAGATCCCCATTTGGAAGTGCATGGGAGGACATAAAGGAAAGGAGGGAGAAGAACAGGGGAAGATGTTCATGAAACAGGCTTTTTTCTTTAAGGCATCCCAGGTAGAGCCGACAGAAGAGAGCAAGGCAGTTTAATACGGAGAAAAAAATGCAGCGGGCGGGAATTTATCACAGAAATCCTTTTGGCACCTGGCTGCATTTTTTGGTGGGGGAGCCGAGCCTGCCCTTTCCCCCACGCCCCCTTCCCCACACGGATAGCTGGTCCGCGGAGCGGGAGAATTTAGTGCGTCCCAGCTATCCGTGCATCGGGCGGCGATGGAGACGGGAGAACTAAGTTCGCCGCCCGAATAAAGTCAGGAACCCCCCGACACCCCGGCCATAAAGAAGACTGATAGGCCGCGCCCGGTTCCCGACACCCTCCCCAGGCAACGCCCCGCGGGGGCTAAAAAGCAGAAGATAGCCAGTCTGCTAAAAGGGTATGATCAGATGCATCCTGGCTATCAGATGCGGCGGGCGGCTATTGAAAAGGGAGAATTAAGCTCGCCGCCCGAACAAAGTCAGGAACTCCCCCGACACCCTGGCCATAAAGAAGACTGATAGGCCACGCCCGGTTCCCGACACCTTCCCCACAAGGGCGTATGATAGAAAAGAATAACGGAGATGTCTGGGCAGACATCTCCGCGTAGATAGGTTATTTCTTTGCTTTTTTGAAAGAGGATAGTTCTTTTTCAACAGTTTTACTAGGGATCATCCCGCTTTTGTATATTACCGCGACTTCGGCTAGGACGGTTGCTGAGTTTTGCTTGAATGAGATTTTATTAGAAACCCAGCACATATTATATTCATTATGAAATGTAATCGTTTTGCCAAATAATTGTATATATTCGAATTCGGAATCCCACTTTACAATCTTATTTTCCTTTATAAGCTGCCTAAGAACTTTCGTATCTTCTGCCGTGCATTTCATTGTTACGTTTTGATTTGTTAGTCTAACGAATCCTTTGTCGATGATAGTATATAAAGCTTCTGCAAAATATGCATCATCACGTTTCATATCCCGGACATCAAAAACTGTTCTATATGTCGCTTCGATTTTATATACTTTCTTGAAAAAATCGAGAAGTTTAAGGGAATCATCTAACAGTGTTTCGTTATCTGAAGCAAAACTCGTGGTGGAAATAAACTCTGTGTATGCTCCTTTATTTATACATTTATAGAAAGTCAGTTTTTCAGCGGCTTTCATCTTGGATAGCGTTGAGTAGTATCCTATGTTGTCTAATGAAGAGCTGGGATCTTTGATATTTATCTTGAGAGTGGTCTCTGATCTAGTGATATCCTTTTTTATCTTTGGAACTTTGAATATGATGCTCATTACTATGTGTGGGTTGTCATCAGATGTGAATGATGCATAAATACTGTCACCCTGTACTTCGCGTTCTATCTTATAGTTGTATAAAGGAAGTATGGTTTCTCCATATTCATTTCTCAGTTCAAGCGGAAGAGTGTTTCCTGTAGCTTGGATGAACAGCACGCCTGGGCATGCTGGGATGGCGGAATCATCGTATTGTGCTGAATACATATCCGGTAGCAGGGTTGATTCTCCGACAAATAGTTTGTTTTCTATATGCCTTAATAGGTTTTGGGCATAGTCATATATATCTAAGCTACAGATTGGTAATTCTAGTTTTTTTCCTGAGAAAACAAGATAACTGAATAAGGAATCAAAATTTTCATACTCATCAGGGAGGGAGTTCTTGGCAACTTTGAGCCGCAAGATAAACGAGTGACGAGGATCTTTTGCTGTTAAAGACACATTGTAGTTTTCGCTAGGTATATTGAAACTCAACATTTGCCCAAGATTAATTGGCTTTGAGGGTAAATTGCCTTCAATAGAACGCAAGCGATCGTTGATCTGTTTAAGATAGCTTTGATCATTTTCTGTTGCCATCGCGCCGTCCATCGAAGTCATTGGCTTGGCTCTGTTGCTGACGCTTAGACAGTACATGAAAGTATGTGCAAGAAATAAGCCTTCCTCATTTTCTTTGTAAAGATCAATATACTCCTTTCGTTTGATATCGCTTATAACAAATGAAGTCTGAATCGCATTGTATATTTCTTTACTCCAATCATGACCTGTATGCGGGTTTAGTTTTGGAACAATTTCTTTAATAAAGTATTTCTCATAAAAAGCAATAACTGTTTTCTTCTGGACGATATCTACTATTGCTCCATCGACGTCTTTTGATCTGTTTACCAATCTGGAAAAGTAAGTGTCACTGAAGTCAATATTCAGATTGAATCTTTCGTTTAATGGTGAAAAGAGCAGGGTTGCCTCATCAAACTGAGTGCTTAATCCGCTGATTCTACCATGTGCTGCTTTTATATAAAAAGAAATGTTTAAATCCATATTTTTTCTCCTTGAAAAAAAGATGCAAAAACTGTGCAAAATCAATGCAAGTACATTTTTACCCTTCTATTTTAGCCTAGAAATATGAAGTTCACCAATAAAGGAGGGTATGCAAATGAAGAAAAGAAGATTCGATATGGATGATGGTTTTAGGCCTGAGATTGTGGAGGGGGCTAGGTTTGAAGGAATATTGGAGATACCTGTCATAGAAAAGCCTGATCAAATTGTAATTCCAGAAAGCATTGTCCCTTTTAGTCGTGTCACAGCGGAGATAATTGGCAACACAGCTCTTTGCTTTAATGACATGGATGTTATCTTTGCGGATGTTATACGCAGGCCAGAAGAGTATATGGAAGTTATCGATAGGTATCCAATTGTGATAAGCCCAGATGTGTCGATGTACAGAGATCAACCGCTGTCTACGCAGATAATGAATGTATATCGGAATAGAGCTATAGGTTACTATTTGCAATCAAAGGGAAAATATGTCGTACCACAGATTCGCTGGGGAGATGAGAGGACATACACAAAGATGGTACTTCCTGAAAAGGTGGCATTTCTTGGAGCACCTAAGAATAGCATAGTTATGATTAGCCCATATGGATGCATCCAGGGGAAGGACAATAAGATGCATTTTAAAAACGGTCTTTATGCGATGCTAGAGGAGCTTGAACCGCAGGTTGTCTTAGTATATGGAAACATGCCTGATACAGTGTTCGCGGAATATCTTAAGTATACGCGATTTGTTCACTTTGAGGATTATACATCCAGGAGGTGCAAAGATGGGAAGCGGTGAAGGAGGAAGATATTCCGGTACAAGTGGAGCTAAGGCTGGCAGAGGTCCCTTTGCTAGGGTTATGCATTCGCGTGTAAGTAGTTGGGCAAATAAAAAGGCGTCTTTCTTAGACGGAGTATCGAAACGACAAAGAGATAAGTTTACTACGGCGACAGTAGTGTATGACGAATCTACCGGAAAGTATTATTATGGAATGAATAGGGGGATTCAGATAGACAACGATAAGAAAAATCCTATTTTGTTTGGGGACGGTAATCGAAAAGGAATTCTTCCAGAGAAGTCGCTGAATCAGTACTTGGTGGGTAACTGTGCAGAAGTGCATGCTGTGAATAAAGCATTGAATGCGGGCGCCAATCTTAAAGATTTGCATATTACTACTATTCACACAACAAAGTCTAGCATGGGGGATCCCAAGAGAGCATGTGAAAACTGTACATATACATTTAAAGGGAAAGTAAAACATAATAATACTGGTTGGTATAAAAAGGAGACGGGAAAATGATTAGAGAACAACTGGCATCAATATCTATGAATGGACGAATGGCATATGGCATCATGTGTGTAGAGCAGTTTCTTTTATCATTATATCCAGACAGGGATTGGACTATCCTTTCGGAACAGATGTGGCCGGTAACCAATATGTTCTGGGATGAATGGAATGAAAGATTTATGGAGATAATTCCTAAGTATCTCTTTGAATTTGAAAACTACAAAGAAGCTGAGTTTGAGTATCTGTCTGAAAATGATTATGCAGAGTTCGTGAAATTGTATTCTGGAATATCTGATGGGGAAAAGGAAGATGTTTCTGACCCTGTTAATTTCTTGCTCTTGGCCTTATACCGCATTGAAGAAGTTTATGCATATGCGAGCATACCTGGGAAGGGCGAAGAGTGCTTGGATATTCTCGATGAAATGATGTCTGTACTAAATGATGCATCCGTACAATTGCCGGATGTAAATAAAGTGGCGTTTTCATCATTTGATGAAAAGAATGGATGGGGAGAGTCCTTTGAAGGGCGAGACTTGTCATTTGTATTATGATTATTTGGAATACAAGTTGGGCACTTCGGCTAAAATCCGATTGAATCGGATTTTAGCCGAAGTGCTTTTCTTTATATATACCACACAGGAACTATCAGGTTATTACTGTCTACTGCTGAAAGCTCAGGTTTCATGCATATGATCGCGCCAGAGCCTCTTGGTGTTGTTGCTTTGTCTAATACTGAGAAAGCACCTACCGGCTCAGTGCCGGGATTGACCGATCTTTTGACCTCTATTGGATGGAGCATTCCATCACTTTCAAGGATCATATCGACTTCCTTATTGTCTTTATCCCTGTAATACCAGAAGAGGCAGTCCTTGGCTGCGTTTTTATAGGATTTGATGATCTCCATGACAACGTAGTTTTCAAGGATATGTCCTGCCAGAGCGCCATTTGCAAGGATCTCCGGGGATGAATATTTTGTCAGGTAAGCCACAAGGCCGGTATCAAAGAAATACAGCTTTGGCGTCTTAATCGTTCTATGGAGCAGGTTGTTGCTGTATGGACGTAGCAGTGTGATGATCTCTGACTTTTCCAGTACCTGTAGCCAGCGCTTTGCGGTATCATCGTTTATTCCGACGTCTCCTGCTATGGCATGTACATTAAGCACCTCGCCTATCCTTGATGCAGCTGACCTTATGAAGTCCTGAAATAAGAGCTTGTCTACTCCCTGGATCAGGTCGCTTACATCTCTTTCGATATATGTCTGGATGTAACTGCTGTAGTAAACATCCCTGTCAGTAAACTTTCCGCTGATAAGACCGGGCATTCCGCCCATCCAGATGCGTTCATATATTTCATCTAGTGTTGCCGGAGCATGTGTCTTTTTTCGCTTCTTGAGTTCGTTAAGATCGACTGAAAATGGTCTGGAGACATCTTTTCCATATGCCTCGTGCTGGGAAAGTGGAGGGAGCCTTAGTATCGCTACTCTTCCTGCCAGTGACTCCTGTGCCAGGTCCATGAGCTTGAAGGCTTGAGACCCTGTCAGCCAGAATGATCCCGGGGCAGCACCCTTGTCTATTGCGATCTTGATATATGAAAAGAGCTCAGGAGCATACTGCACTTCATCGATCATGACAGGAGGTTCGTGGATCTGCAGAAACATTGCAGGATCTTTCTTGGCAAGAGCACGCTCTTCCAGATCATCTAATGTGACGATCTCCCTTTCTTCTCCACGTTCCTTCATGATGGTCTCGAACAAAGTGCTCTTTCCGACCTGTCTTGCACCTGTGATCAGGATGGCCGAGTATTCTTTGTTAAGCTCTATTATCTTGGATTTAAGATCTCTTTCGATATGTCTCATGATAAATCCTTTCGGCTAAAATATGATTCAATCATATTTTAGCCGAAAATGGTTGCCATATCAATAGGGGTGGGATATTAACAATTTGTTCAATCTATGTTAAAGGCATGTTAATGCTCTTTTGATACCATGTCTTTAGACAGTTAAGCAAATACTTTTTCTTTTTCATAATCGGGCGGCGCCAGAAGGCACCGCCCACCTCCTTTTTATGGGGAGATGGGAACTGCTATCAGATAAGAGATGATATACGAATGTATATGAAAGTGATATGCATTTGTATATAAAAGATGAAAACGAAGATACCTGGGATGACAGGCATCTTCGTTTTTTGCTAGGTAAAAAGCACCGCTCCGGGGTGCGTATGGTTTAAATTGGTTCAGAATATTATGACTGCAAATGCCGCAAACAGGCTGCTTACAATGGCAGATGCAGATGCGATCATAATGACCTTTTCTTTGACAGCAGAAGCGTCAAAGTATTTATTATGTATCCTTATGGTATTTATGACCTTTGGGGAATTCTTGTAATAGCAAGAGGTTGATGAACTTGAACTGTACATGGGCATGTCCTCCATTGTACAAAGAAATAAACTTACCGTGTGACTCGAAACAATGAAACTAAAATACAATATATTGTGTCCTATAAGTGCATTATATACTAGATATTCTAAAATTAGTGTTAACAATTCGAAAGAATTTATTAAACGTTTTAGCAGTGATAATGCAGGGTGGCATCGTCTTTTTTTACATGACCAGGCTGCTGTCGCGCCATTTTGATAAGATGGCTCAAATACTTTTTTGAAGGGAAATAGCTATGGAAGAGCGGCTGGTATGTGAGACTTGCGGATGTACTTTCTTTGACCAAGAGGATGAAGGATATTATTGCTCAGACTGTGAGCGGTTCTATTCATTCTACGAAGCATTCGAGTTAATGGACAGGCAGGCTTATAGGGAATATGAAGCTGCTGTTGAGGAAAGTACTGTGCTCTTCTCGATCGCGTGGGTGTTTAGATGGGATACATAGCGCTTTACAGGAAATTCAGACCGCAAATTTATGACGAGGTTAAGGGCCAGGATCATATCGTTAAGGCACTTAGGAATCAGGTAAAACATGACGTGGTCTCTCATGCATATCTTTTTCATGGTACAAGGGGAACAGGCAAGACCACGATGGCCAGGATTTTTTCGAAGGCGATTAACTGTGAGAACCCAGTGGAGGGTAATCCTTGCGGAGGGTGCGAGTTTTGCAGATCCATCACGGATGGAAGTAGTGCAAATGTTATTGAGATAGATGCGGCTTCTAATAACAAGGTCAGCGACATCAAAAGGATCCTTGAGGATGTTTCGTATCCGCCAATAAATGGGAAATGGAAGATATATATCATTGATGAGGTCCATTCGCTTAAGGGACAGAGGGGAGAGGCTTTTGATATGCTTCTAAAGACCCTGGAAGAGCCTCCGGCGCATGCGGTTTTCATCATGGCAACGACAGATCCTCAAAAAGTCCCTGCGACCATTCTATCCAGGTGCCAGCGGTATGAATTTCGGAGGATCTCAGTTGACCTTATAAAGATGACGCTTCAGAGTGTGGCGGCCTCTGAAGGGATAGATGCTGAAAACAGGGCGCTGGAATACATTGCGAGAGTGGCAGATGGGTCTATGAGAGATGCGCTGAGTATATTGGAGCATTTCGTGACAATAGGCGAAGATAGGCAGCTTACGTACAACTTTGTGGTTAAGACTTTGGCTAAGAGTGATATGGAGAAGATGCATAAGCTGTTTCAGGCGCTATATCACAAGGATCTGCGGACATCAATACTGATCTTGTCAGAAGCTAATAGCAATGGGATCAATCTTTTTGAGTTTGTAAACGACTTCGTCTGGTTCCTTAGAAGTATTATGATTGCGCAGGTGACGGAAAATCTTGAGGATTTCTTTGATGCACCGGAGGAAACAATAAGATCTGTAAAGGAACTTGCTAAGAGCGTTGATCAGTATACAGTTGATGATCTGGTAAGGCATTTTTCGGATCTGTCTTCTAACATCGCCCGCTCAGACCAAAAGAGAGTAATGATAGAAGCTCTGTTTGTCCGTATCTGCAGGAAGGACGATAGGCAGTCAGTTGAGAACCGGATACGGCTTCTTGAGGAGCATGAAAAAGACATTAGAAATCAAATAAGCATATAGATCAGGCGGGCTCACGAGCCTGCCATTTTCATGCGTAAAAATTTCCACATGCCTTCTTTTATCATGAAATCACAAGAACAGAAAACATAAGAGTTTATCAAAGATAGGAGCAGATGATATGGAGAATGTTAAATTTGTTCGTTCTGAAGAAAAAGGTAGAATCTTATATCTTTATTTTAAGATTCATGATAGAGTAGCCGACTTTATCAGGAAGCATACACATTATTATGAGGCTCTGCTGAGTGATTTCTTGGATACAGACAACATATATAGATATTCACTGGATGGAACTGAGTGTTCTGATGAGCTTAGGGAGCTGCTGATAGAGACCATTGAAAAGATAAGTAATGAAGGCTCTGATGACTACTTCTGTAACCATCTGATTACCAACAATGGACGAGACGTGGCTCCCAGTAAGATACATGAGCTTATGCGCGAGAAATATGGCCTTGCAGACATTGATGCAGTTGGAGATACAGAAGACTATGATCAGGGTCAGGTAGATCTTGAATGGTGGACGGCCCATTTCTTTATTTCACTTAAAAACGTAATCTTTGATGATCCTTATCCATTTGAAGGAGATGATGAGGCTCAGCCTGAGGCGATGTGCCATGAGACACTATCTTTTTCTGAGGTTTCAGATTTTCTAAAGATACTTAAATCCATCGATAAGATAGTGGTTGTCGATGATGTAAGAAAGCATGGTCCTGAAGAATTATCGAGGCTTTGTGAAGAACTAAAGGAAGATGATAAAGAGGACTAATTGATTGTTATGGAAAGGAACAGGTGATGATATGCAGATATCTATGGGAATGACGATTTTATCGCAAAAAAAGATTGAAAGGTCTGAATTTGACAGACGAATGGAAGAGCATGCTAAGTGGCTTAAAAATAATGAGGAAGGAAAGCGTGCAGACTTTAGCGATGTTGACCTCAGTGAGATGGATCTGTCTGGGATGGATTTTTCATATGCAGACATGACTGGCGTTAATCTTGGAAGCTCCAATCTTACTGGAGCCAATTTGTCTAATGCTAACTTCTGGGGAGCATATATGCACAATGCAGATTTGACGGGGGCTGTAATTGATGGCACCACTTTCTACAATGTAAACTTAACGCTCTCTAAACTCAATGAGTGCAAAGGAGAAAAGGCATGTTTTAGCTTTTCTTGCATGTGGGACTGTGAGATAAAGAATGCTGTTTTAAAGAAGGCAAATTTCTTTGCGGCAGAAATCTGTAATTGTGATTTTTCCGGATCGGATTTAGAAGAAGCGCGCTTTTGCTGTGCTGACTTTGATGATTCAACATTCGAGGATACGAGGCTCTGCAATGCCGATTTCGATTTCGCCAGAAGGACGTACTGGACCGATTTTACAAACTCTGATATGACGGGACTTAGCACCGCTGACATCGATTTGGATCCTGACAATTTGAAGGGAGTAAAGGGGCTTCACATGCCTATATTCTGCCCGGAAGAGGGATCATTTATTGCCTGGAAAAAGTGTAGGGAAGGAAAGATTGTGAAGTTACTGATCCCTGAGCACGCAAAGAGGAAAGGAAGTACGTTTCATTCTTGCAGAGCATCTGAAGCAGTTGTCCTGGATATTTTTGACAAGGAAGGGAATCCTGTTGATGAAGCAGTAAGCCGTGTGGACAAAGAATTTAAGTATATCAAAGGAGCTACTGTTACAGCGAAGGAAGTTGATCCTAACCGACATGGCGATGTTTCAGGAATATACTTCGAATTATCACGCGCGGAGGCTGAGGCTCTTACTGATAAGGATGAGGATGAAGAAGATAACGACTAATTCTTTATCTGCGATGCATTGCTGACATGCTTCAAGATTCTTTATGATTTCTTAATTTGTCTATGTGGAAAAAATTGCCCATAATTATTAGTAGAATGGTAGCTGACAAAGGGATCCAAATCCCGGTAAAAAGGAGCTGACATGGGCACAAAACAATCAAAAAAACTGATGCTTTTTAACCTTTTGGACATACTAAGGAAATATACAGATGAGGATCACAGGTTAAGCCAGAAGGAAATAGAGGAGCGGCTTAAGGAAGAATACGACATGACGGCTGACAGGAAGTCTATTAAGACAAACCTGATGAATCTTGAAGAATTTGGCTATGAGATCGCCTATAGCGAGTCGATTCGTATGGTCAAAAACCCAAAGACCGGAGAGCTGGAAGAGAATTATATTCTTAGTGACTTTTATCTTGTGAGGGATTTTGAAGACAGCGAGCTGCGCCTTCTTATTGATGGACTTCTTTTTTCCAAGCATCTGCCTTACAGCCAGTGTAAAGAGCTTGTTGAAAAGATCGAGAAGCTTTCAAATATCTATTTTAGGTCCAGGGTTAAGCATATTGCTACAATGCCAAAGGACAGGACAAATAATAAGCAGCTATTTTATAACATAGACGTCATTGATGAGGCTATCAACGAAAAGAAAAAGATAGCCTTCAAGTACGTGGAATATGGAACAGACCTTAAGCAGCATCCAAAGAAGGATGATAACGGGAAGGATCGGGTATATGTTGTAAGCCCCTACCAGATGGCTGCTAAAGAAGGGAAATACTATCTTATCTGCAATTATGACCAGTACGAGGATATATCTAACTACCGTGTGGATCGAATCGTAGATATTGAGAAGTTGGATGAGACGGCGAAGTCCTTTAGTAAGCTCAAAGGTGCGAACGGACAGGCCTTGGACCTTTCAAAGTATATGAAAGAGCATGTTTATATGTATAGCAGCGATACTTCCAGGGCAAAGCTCAGGATAGTCAATGCCATGATCAGCGATATTGTTGATATGTTTGGAAGTGATGTTCGTTTCTATGATCAGGATGATACTCATGTAAGCGTTGCAGTAAATGCCAATGAGACGTCGGTGCTGCAGTTTGCAAAGAACTATGCTCCGGATGTAGTTATTTTAGAGCCAAAAGAATTGAGAGATAGAGCGATTGAGGATTTGAAGAAAGGACTGAAAGGGTATGAGCAAAAATAATAAGGATGGTTTTTATACCTTAGATTTTGATGAGCATGGAATGCTGATACTTAATAGAAAAAATGCACAATTGATCAATGCGTGTATAGCGATTGATTCTAAATATGCTGAAGCCAGCAACGAGGAGAACAAGGAATCCTCGTGTGCTTATATCATAGAGAACCAAGATAATCTGTTGGATTTGAAAATAATGAAAGAGATATGCAGGCGATTGGATAAAGAAAACTCAACGCATCTGGCTGCTTCAGGCAGTAAAAAAGGCGATAATAAAGGTATTGATCAAACTGCTGAGACTATTTGTAATATCCGCAATTTGAAGCAGAGGCTAAAGGATGGCGATGCAGAGTTGGTGACAACGATCTCTGAAGCCGTTCGTGCTTCTGATGGTAAAATACGTAATACATTTAGCTTTGCTTCTAAGTTTTGTACTTTTCTATGTAGGTACTTATTCGAAGGCCAAGAAGCAGACAATTATTCAATATATGACAGTGTTTTGGAATATGTAATCCCATATTATGCATTGGTTTACTTGAATGATTATGACCGCGAAATGGTTAAGAATAAGCATGTAATCAGGAGAACTTTTTTTGATAAGCGTAATTATGATGGTTACAGAAAACTCATAGATGATATACGAGAGAAAGTACACCCCGAGAATGAAGAAAAATTAAGCAGAAAAGATTTTGATAATGTACTTTGGTATTACTATAAAGGGCGGGAAAGAACGGTAAAAAATGTATTGCAGAATCTCCGCTAAGGAATGTAGAGTTTATGAGGGGGGACGTACATGCAATAAAACGGTGGACATTTTTTGTCCATGACGCTTTGTATTATGGGACGATGCAGTTTGCATCGTCCTTTTTTACTTCAACCAGACTGTTGTCGTGATGCTCTGATAGGATTAGCAAAACTGAAAACGATTATGGAATGGCGATTTTTATGTACAAAAAATTCCCCACAGGGACATTTATAATGTGACCATAAGATAGCAGAGAAGCACTAAAATGCAGGAGTTTACTATGAGCAAGGAAGGAATAAGAGGAGTGTTCTGGCTGGTAGAAGATGAGCTGGTTATTGTCAGATATGAAGAAGGAGTAACTGAAGGACTATCCAAATCAGGAAATAACTACAATCATGAGAGGCTTTGGGAGAGCGTTAAGCCAAAGGGATGCAATAAGAAATATGATTATTATCCACGTGGAAGAGTAGAGGTTTCAAATAAGGGAAAGCCCGTTGTTTATATGAGCCCTTACATAGGAAATGAACAGGTACAAACTGTTCTGAAGACGCTTGGGATAGATGTCGAGCCCATTATACATATAGATGGCAGCAAGCATTACCATTGTCACTTTGATGAGGAGAACTGAAGGCGCTACAGCAGGAGGTAAAGAGATGGTTTTTTATGAGTTTTTATATAGCTATACAAGAAGGAAAATAGTTGAAGAAGCTGAAGAAAATGTATCTAAAGCACGTAAGAATAAGCGGAACGAATTTGCGGATTTTGTGAGTGATTTAAATTCGCAGCTCGGGCCAGAATGCGGCTTAGAGGGTAATATATCTATGCTTATTGTTGCTGTAAATGAAAATGAGCTGACCGTTCTTGCTGGTTGTAGCCTTGAAAATGTATCTTTGAAAAAATGTAAGGATTTTGTTAGCAAGACATTAGCGGATTCTGATAAAGCTATTGAAAATGTGTCATTTAAATCGCAGAAAGAAATATGCCCTTATGAGGTCAATGAACTGTATAGGAAGGCCGATCGTCAGGATTTGATACCATGGCAATGTAGGAACTTTACTGATGAACTTCTTATAGACTATTTCCATGGTGCAAACAATTTCAATGTCAAAGAAAAGTGTATCAGTAAAAAAATAACGTATAAGCAGGCTGTAAAGAAAGCAGAAGAGCTGATGGCAGATGATACGCTGATAGAGGAATTGAAGAGGATATATTCGAACGATAATTCCAGGAAGTACTGCGGCAATCCTGTTCATTACAAAATCATTGTTGGCGATTACCAGGCTGCAGAATCAATCAGCGAGCTACTTATCAGCGCACTTTGGTCAAACAACCGCGTTTTGGGTACAAGAATAGAAAAACTGACATCTATTGGTGAACGGGCATATCGAAATGAAGATGAACTGGATAAGATTTTTCAGGTTGCACAGGGAAATGCTGTTTCAATCGATATGTCAGGTGATGATGGAATGCATGGAGTATATGCATCTGCTTACGAGCAGGTTACGGAGCAGCTTAACTCTTTTGTAAAAGATTATGGACTGTATACATTGTGCTTCTTTATTGAAAACACATCTAACCCGGGCTTCTCTAATGCTATGATTTCTAAGGCGGTTGAGAATATAAGTATCATAGAGCTAAAAGAAGGAGCGGGAGATTACAATAAGTCCTTCAGATTCTTTCAAAAGCTTGCAAAAGAACATGATAGTGTTGTGACGGAAGAAGACTTTTATAGCGTACTTTCTAAGAAAAAGCTTTATACCGTTGCAGAAGTTTATAAGGCGTTCAATACCTGGTACGGAAGAAGCCTTAAGGAGCGGATTTATAAAGCCTATAAGGCTTGTGATGTGGTTAAGGTGGATAAAAAAGGACCTGAATCAGAACCATATAAAGAGCTTAAGGAAATGATAGGTCTTTCAGAAATCAAGAATGTTGTCGATCAGATAATCGATTCTGGAAAGGCTCGAAAGTTAAGGTCAAAGATGGGACTGGATACATATTCGAACTCTATGCATATGATATTTACCGGCAATCCTGGTAGCGCTAAGACTTCTGTAGCAAGACTTCTAGCCCAGATATTAAAGAAAGAAGGTGTCCTTGAGAGCGGAAATTATGTGGAAGTAGGACGTGCTGATCTTATTGCCAGGTATGTAGGATGGACAGCAAAGACTGTATGCGAGAAGTTTAGAGAAGCTAATGGAGGAATTCTCTTTATTGATGAAGCGTATTCTCTTGTTGATGGTTCAAATTCTTTTGGCGATGAGGCAATAAACACTATAGTACAAGAAATGGAAAACCACAGAGAAGATGTGATTGTGATTTTTGCTGGATATCCTGAAAAAATGAAAGAGTTCCTTGATAAGAATGAGGGCCTTAGAAGTAGGATTGCATTCCATCTTGACTTCCCGGATTATAAAGCTGATGAAATGTGGCAGATCCTGAAGCTAATGGCTGAAAAGAGAGGATTTATGCTTTCTGAAGACGTTGAACCAAAATCTATGGAGATATTTAAGGAAGCATGCTCCCACGAGGAGTTTGGTAATGGACGATTTGCCCGTAACCTATTAGAACAGGCAGAAATGCGTCAGTCACAGAGGCTCTTTAGGGAAAACAAGGGCAAGAAGATCTCCAAAGAGAAGATTATGCAGCTTAAAGCGGAGGACTTTGAAACAGTAGCTGGCAACCAGTTTAAAGAGAAAAAACAGGGAATTGGTTTTGCGGTATGATAGGTGGACATTTATTGTCCTCGATGTATAGTAGAGTATTATAAGGTTTTTTAGGGGGCATTATGTCAACGTACGCGGTGGCAGATATACATGGACAACTGAATACTTTTCTTGCTGGGCTTAAAGTGATTGGGTTTTCTCCGGAAGATAAGATATATGTCTTAGGTGATGCCGTAGACAGAGGCCCTGACGGGATAAAGGTTCTTCAGAGAATCATGGCAGAGCCTAACATGGACCTAATCATTGGAAACCATGAGTTCATGATGCTTAACTCTGTGGATTCCAGCGGCAAAAATGAGTGGAACGGAAGAGACTGGGACCTTTGGTTATTCTACAACGGTGGCGATAAGACGTTTTCACAGTACGAGACATTAAAGAAAGCCGAAAGAAAAGAACTATTGAAATGGCTTAATGACCGGTATGTCATGATGACAACAGAAGTAGAAGGCAAAAAGATTTGTCTTTCTCATTCGTATTACAAGAAGGGGCTTGAGAACCTGAAGTACAAAGAGATGAGCTACAAAGATGTTTGGAACATTGTCTGGACTTCAATATACCGTGATGATTATGAGACTCAGGGTGAGAACATCTATGGTGACTATGACTATACATTCGTCACAGGACATGTTCCGGTACAACGGATTCGCAAATGGATCGAGGTTGAGGAAGACTTTGGGTGTTTGAAGTCCTTTAGAAAAGGCAATCTTATCGATATTGATGGTGGATGCTCTTTCGGAGAAATCGAAGAAGTTGATAATGGACTGATCTTCTTGCGTCTTGAGGACATGGAGGAATTCCCGGTTTCATTTGTCAGTTGATTAAAGCCAGGTCTCCCTGGCTTTAATGGTTTAGCTTGGCTTATGAAGCAAAAACTCTGGAATCTGCAGTTGGACAGGCTTGGCTTTTGGCTTTGGTTGAATGTTTGAGATGGTTGGAATGTCCGAAGCCTGTTTGGCATTTTTTAGAAAATCCAGATTAGGGTTTATCTGAGGCAATGGCTCTTTAGGAGTGGAAAGCACCTTCGATGTAAACTCTTTTGGATCAGGAGTTGTAGTTTCCTGAGCAGTAGAAATCTGCTTCATTCCTGTGGCAATGACAGTGACAACTATATCTTCAGCTGTTGGGTCTCCGCTTACTGTGCCCCAGAAGATGTTAACGTTGTCGCCAGCCTGTTCTCTTATGTAGGAAACAGCCTTGTTGAGCGCAACAAGGTCAACTCTGCCGCTGGTGTTCAGGAGAATATTGGACGCGCCGGTTATTCTGGTGTCAAGAAGTTGAGAGCTGATGGCCTTTTCTACTGCTTCAACGATTGTTTCTTCTCCGGAAGCTATTCCAATGCCGAATAAGCCATAGCCTTTGTCTTTTAACGTGGAACGGAGATCATTAAAGTCGAGATTTATGGTTCCGTGATTGAAGATGATGTTAGTGATACCTTCAATTGTGTATCGTAGAACAGAATCGCACAGGGTAAAGGCCTCATCGAGAAAGAACTGCTTATCAGTGATTGTGAGGAGCTTATCGTTAGGGATTACCAGAAGGGTGTCGATGTTCTGCTCAAGCTTTTTTAGTCCGGTCTGAGCTGCATAGACTCTGGGCTTGCTTTCAAAAGAGAAAGGCATTGTAACTACAGCGACTGTAAGGATTCCCAGATTCTTGCATATCTGAGCTACGACAGGAATGGCGCCGGTCCCAGTACCGCCGCCCATTCCGCAGGTTAGGATTACCATATTTGCATCATGGACGAGCTCTGCTATATCTTCCTCGCTCTCTTTTGCGGCGGACTCCCCTACAGTAGGGTCGCCGCCGGCACCGAATCCTTGCGTGAGTTTTGTGCCGAGCTGAAGTCGTTTTGTGGCTGGACATTTATCCAAAGTCATGGAATCAGTGTTAAGTGCTGCGTATGTAACATAATCGGATGCCTTTTCAATCATCCTTGTTATGGCGTTGTTTCCCCCACCGCCGATGCCAATAACCATGACTTTTGGCATGGTTTTGCTGTTTGCAAAAGATTCTTTTATCTCAAGCATGTTTACCTCCCGTTTGCACAAGTGCAAGTTTGGTGTAATGGCGATTTGCATTTATGCAAGTAATATTATGATTTACAATATAGCGTTTATGCAAATCAATGTCAACAACAATTTGCATAAATGCAAATTTTGGTGTATGATGTACCACAGACGAGGTAACGCATATGCAGATTGGTGAAAGACTTAAAAACAAAAGAAAAGAACTGGGAATATCTGTAGAGAGCATTGCAGAGCAGCTTGGTGTGTCCTATACGACCATATATCGCTATGAAGCATCAAGCATAAGCAAGATTCCTGTGGAAACATTTGATAAGATTTGCAAGATCTTAGGTGTCACACCGGCTGAACTGATGGGGAACGAAGAGGCCACTGATGCTGACAAAGAAGAGATTGCAAAGCTGCCAAATCACTTTGAGAATCCGCAGGAAGCAATTGAATTTATTCTAAAAACACCGACGCTTGCTGCGTTTGGTGGTTATGACCCTAACCAGATGGATGAGGAGACGATCGTCGAATTTGCAAATGAGCTACTGGGCCATTTAAAAGTTATGAGTCATAGATATCAGACAAAGGGGGCTCCGGGGGATGAGAAAGCAAGAAATCGTTGATTTTGCAAATGGACTGAGGAATACATATCATACTAATGATCCATTTGAGATAGCCAAGATCTGGGGAATAAGAATATTAGAGCGGGATCATGGATTCAAGGGCTTTAAAGCACAGGCCGTTAAGTTTCGTGGGTACGCACCATACATAGCTATAAACTCCAATTACACGGAGGCATCAAAAAAGATCTTATGTGCTCATGAACTGGGACATATCTTTTTACATGATGAAACATTGAATTACTTCGCTGATATTGGTGGAAAGATTAATATGCAGTCAGAATATGAGGCAAACCTCTTTGTACTGGCACTTTTAGAGGACCAGGCAAGACTGAAGGTGGATATGACAGAGATTCCGCCTTATCTGCTTCAGAATATTGTAGAGCAGAGCATAGAGCTAAAAAAGTGAATATGAAATAAGGCTTATCCGGGGCATGCGACAAAAAAGTCGCATGCCCCTTGTTATTGTATAGAAAAGTACAGAAACACTTAAAACGTATAAAGAAATGAGAGGAGACATTCCATGATAAAGATGACATCTGCATATGCGAACAAGCTTATTAAGAAACTAAAAGAAGACAAGGTATATTGGAGAGAGCTGGAAAATGCTCGGCACAAGTACATTGTCGGACAGGGAGAAGAAGCAATAATCCCTGAGTATGATTTCCTTGAGGTTCATAGAACTATTGCTGAGATTGACGACAAGATCATTAAGATCAAGCATGCACTGAACGTATCTAATTCAACTAATACCGTTGAGGTTGAAGGAGAGAAATACACCATAGATATGCTTCTTGTGAAAATGGCGCAGATGACAGAAAGAAAAGCTGTGCTGGGGGCGATGAGAAAACTTACGCCTAAGACAAGAGTGACAGAATCTGGCTATGGTAGGTATAGCAAAACATACACATCGGATATCCAGTGTATTAACTTTGATATGGAGGTGGTTAAGGCCGAATATGACAACATTGAGACCTTTATGAATGCGCTTCTGCTTACCCTTGATAAGTACAATCAGACTGTAGAATTTGAAGTCGATATTTAAGCATTTTTCCGGGCTGTAGTCATTGAAGTTTCTTTTACCCAGAATAGGGCTGTTTGTGTTAGGTTCAAATGTTAGTGACAATGATTATTCTGTTATTTGTTATCATGTATGGTTTATTGTTCAACAAACCCCTTCAGTATTTACAACTTCACTGCCTATGTGCCAAAAACTTCCTCCTCCGTGGAGGTGGCATGGAAGTTCGGTTATACATGCCAATTCTCATTACTGCATGGACAGCATTTGTCCGACAAGCATTCTATACTAATGCTTAGGAGACATGGATATATGAGGAAACTAATCAAATCAAAAGACAAATTTATTACCTGTCCATTAGAGAATCTGTCTCTAAGAGCAGTTTTAGGAGAGCACTTTGTTCTGGATGAAGGTGTGTACAAGGTTTCGGACCCGCTGTTTAAGATTGTCCCGGGTACTCCTGAAATTTTAGATGGAAACCTGACACCATTGGATATAGATCTTTTCATATATGGTGGTTACTCCTGGTACATTTCGTATTATGGAGAGATGGAATCATCTGAAAGTGGCTTTGAACCAAGAAAGGTTTATGCAATCTCCGCGTTCTATGAAGAGGACGGGCATGGAAATAAGATGACATTTTTGGCGAGGAGAATTGTTGCTAAGGATGAAAAAGACAGGCAGGCCAACATTAATCTTAAGGACGATGTAAGTAGAGCCCTGTATGAGCATCTTTCATATCTGCGGGATAAGCGTGTTGGCTGGGTTGAGGCTGCGGGTGACTTGGAAAAGTGCGTCAGTATGGTATATCCGCTAATGGATATCATTGATCCTGAGGACCTGATGTTTGAACGTGGCTTTGAGGAAATGCTTATTAGTTTGGATCAGTTTCATTATGATAGAACCTTAAGAAATGGTGACGTGGCCTCTTGGCTTATTGCCTATGGGAATAGAGGCTGAAGAAGAGGACCTGGATATGAGTAAAATCAAACGGGGAAATTCCTGCTTTGAAGAAACAACCCGGTATCAAAGGCTTCATGAAAAACCTACGAACAAGGTGAAGCGATGGATAAAAAATTCTAAACATGCTTATCAACGTGTCAAGTATGGCTTTTGCGAGGCTGATATCTGGGAAATGGACACTTGGTTTTTGAAGACTGTTCCAGCCATGCTTAAACATTTAAAAGATTCGCATTTAGATTATCCCGAGAGAGTCTATGAATACATGACTGTGCCTGAAGATGAAGATCCAAATGGTAAGTTGGCATTTAGACGATGGAATGAGATCTTATCAGAAATGATCAGGCTTTTTGATGAGGTTTACTCATATGAAGATAAAGTAGCCACGACTCATCCGTTCTTTGGTGATGAGGAGAAGGAAAAGCAGAGAGAAGATATTAAAAACAAGGCATTTTCATTGTTTTCTGAGTGGTTTTTTGATCTGTGGTGGTAGTAACTGAAGTACGGAATGGCGATTTCACACCTATTTCAGGTACGAGAACAATGTAATACATGTGGAAAGACGTGGAGGGACAGATTTTGTCCATCACGTCTTTTATAATGTCTCTACCCCAGAAAGAGAATGTGTTTTTTAATCGTTTTTTTAGAATGGGAAGGGACGAAAAAATAGTATGATTAATGTGCAAAGAGAACCAGGATATAACCCTTGGGCAGATAAGTACGCTAAAGAAAAAGTAGTGATGGGCTCGACAAAAGAGCGGCGCAAGATGAATTACGTAATTGGAGATGTCCATAATGATAACGAAAAACTAAATAAGATTCTGAAAATGATATCTGTTAATCCAGAGGACCACGTTTACTTCTTGGGAGATTTGTTTGATAGATGCAATTCGCATCCAGATCCAGTAGGTGTGTACTTCAATGTGCTTAAGCTTGGGGAGCAAGCCACGGTTTTGATGGGCAATCATGACAAATGGCTGGCTAATTATATTAAAGAGTTCTATTCATTATCAGAGCGTAAGCGCAGAAAGATGAGAGAGTATCCATATAATACGTTTGAGCTGCTGAGGGAAAGACTTACCGATGTCGATATTATGAGACTTGCAGAATTTATAGATACTTTCCCAGCGCAGATTGAGCTGCACGCAGATGGGCGAACCCATCTTTTGGCACATGCAAGGACCTCTGCTCCTGAAGATGTTCGTGACGAAAAGTTTTATCTAATGGGAATGGATGACACTATTCGAGTGGATGAGGATATGTATTATAAAGACGGAGTGCCAGGTTTTACTTCAATCTGCGGTCATACAGAGACATCTCTTATTGGAAGTATGCATGGCGGATCATATTCTGAACATGGCAGAACATCTATATGGAGAAATGAAAAGAATAACCTGATTCTTTTAGACTGTGGTTGTGGCTTTGAAGATGGAAGACTGGCATGTATTTGCCTTGAGACTGGAGAAGAGTTTTATGCTTAAGATCAAGATACATCGCGGGACACATCAGATAGGTGGAAGCATAACTGAAATATACACTGAAAACACTCATATCTTCGTGGACTTTGGCTCTGAGCTTAATGCTGATCCAGCGGATTCAACAGATGCTGAGATGGTGGAAATGATGCAGCATGCGAAATGTGATGCGGTTCTCTTTACTCATAATCACGGTGATCATATTGGGCTGTTACAGCAGATACCTAGGACCGATGTAGATGGCAAAGTAATTAAATTAGCCATGGGCAAAGTATCTCGGAAGGTGCTTTTCAATATACATAAGACACTCACCCAGTTTCCAGAAGTTGCAGCGGAACACGAGGATTATCTGAAAATACTGTCTGACTTAGATAGGAATGTAGATTTAGAAGATGGTGTTCCGGTATTCATTGGCGAGGCAAAAGATATAAAGGTTACCCCGCTACACGTTGATCACTCTGCGTATGATGCGTTTATGTTCATTATAGAAGCAGAAGGAAAAACAATTGTACATACCGGCGATTATAGAACTCATGGACGATTGGGAAAAGACTTTTTTTCCAGACTTGAAAACGTATTGGCAGGAAAAGTAGTAGATGCGCTTATCACAGAAGGCACAATGATGAGCAGGCTTGGGGAAGAGGTTCTTACTGAGGAGGAACTTCAAAAACAAGCACTAGATGTACTGAAGAAGCCAGAGAACAAATGGGCATTTTTGATTTGCTCGTCTACTAACGTTGAAAGTCTTGCTTCATTTGCTAATGCTGCGATGTATCTGGGGAGGGCTTTTTACGTTAATTATTATGTCTATGAGCAGATTCTTTTATACAGAGAGACTGCTGGAGAAGAAGATAAAGCCTTTAAGTTTTGGAAGACATATAAGTTTGAGAGTATGAATAAGTACAATCCTAAGCTCAAGATGACGCAACCAGAATTCATGAAAGAGAATGGTTTCCTTATGCTTATCGGTGCTTCGGAGGCCTATAAGTATCGGATGGATTACTTTAAAGCGCAGGATCCGCTGCTTATTTATTCCATGTGGAAAGGCTATGTTGACGAAGAATCTGATGCTTATGATGAAGAGCTTGGCGCTCTGTACAATGGGTGGAATCCAAGAAGAAGGGAATACCTTCATACAAGTGGCCATGCAACTGCTGACACCATACGTGAGATGATACTGACAGTTAAGCCGCAGAAATATATTATTCCGATACACACTGAGAAACCGGAAGATTTTAACAAACTGGATATAGGGGAATATACTGAGAAAGTCGTTACAGCTACTGATAGTTTATTATTGGAGATGGGCATGGATAAGAGGCTAATGAATGAATACCAAGAAACAGTTGAACATGTAAAGTTGGAGCTTGACAGTAATGCTCAATGGGTTGATCAGTATAAAAATTATGCTTTAAGGATGTTAAAGCATAGAGACTTTTTCTCTGAACAGCGAGGTAAATTTAACGAAATCGGTGGTCTACATTATTACTTAACTATTGGAAAAGTAAAAGACAATAACAATAGTTTTGACATTCGTTATTTGGGACAGAGTGTGGGCACGATTACACTAAAAGATAATGATGTGGTCCTTACTGTGTCTGATGATCAATGCAAAAATAATAAGCGGGATTTTGGCTATGATTTAGGGCCAATAAATGACAAAAACTGGAGTGAAAGTGAAGAAGCAAAGCGATTCCGTGAGTATTTTAAAAAGTATTGCGATGGAAAACCTAGGCAAAAAGAGCACTTGGTTGAGAGCGCATTGTTTTCTGAATTGGGGAAAAAGAGTTCAAAAGACAAACAACTATGCCATATTACACCAATATCGTATGCTGGAACAAGAATTCATATGAAGACTGCCCTTAGAGCAAGTGATAAAAAAGAAGTAACGGTATATTCAAAGACTGGTGGAGAAATCGATCTGCTGTGTAGAAGGGTGGTAAAGCCGGGAGAAAGTAGGTTGGTGGTTATAGAAGTCAAAGATGAAAATAAAGCTAATGAGTCTTTTGATATTGCTATGAATCAGGCTATTTCGTATGCAGTTTTTTTGTGGAAACTCATTCATTCAGATGCTGGAGAGTATTGGAGGAACCTTTTTGGAATGCAGAATCAGAAAAGATATGGTTTTACTATTGACTGTGTCGTAGCTATGCCAGAGGGAGTAACAAAACCAAGCTTTTTAGGACATAGAATTAATTTGGAGAATGAAAACGGAACAACAGACTACTTGGAACTGCATTATATGGAATTAGTAGATATTGGATCTGAAGATGTAAAGTTTAACACTTCATTAAAGTAACTTACTAACCCTGTTGTCGCCGGGCAATGATAATCTAAGTAAAACGATACAGAATTGAGGAAGCAGATATGATGACCATTAACGGGTTAAGCAAAAACTGGGCCAGACTGATCCAGTGTTTTGGGCTGACCGATGACCAGGTAAAAGAGGTCGAAAAGAATGTCCCAACTGGAAGCTGCGAAGTTATGAAGGTGGATTGTTTTACAGATATCATTGCAATGCCACAGATGGTGGCGATTGTTGTCTGGGATGAGATGTCTGAGATAGACAAAGGCTCTTTTGAAGAGTTCTTTACTGAGATATCACCATTCCCCGAGACTCTTGTAGTGATTGGTAATGCAGATCTGAATTCAGAGCTGAAACGGCAGGTGCAGGAGTATGATTCCTATGAATCGCTGGCGCAGAACCTTAAATATGTTCTACTTGGAGCTTATAAGAAGACCAAGAAGAACGAGAACTTTAGCTCTAACTTAGCAAATGCTTTATTCATCCTAAAAGAAATCAAGAACAGACCCTATATTACAACAAGACAACTCGCTGATGCCTTGGAGCTATCACCCAGGACAGTCCAGCGTTATATTGAGACACTACGCGTAGCCGGTGAGTGGATAGACTATGATATGTCCCATAAAGGCTGGAAGCTAGGGGCTTGTGAGTCGTTTTTCACAGAAGGCGTGTGGGAAGATTGATATGATTAAGTGATGAGGATGCAGCAATAGCTGCATCCTCATCATCGCTTAACCCTTCTTACAAATTTGAATCACGTCTCGCCCATTGGCCTCAGCATACTTTATTGTATCAAGGGTACCGCCGGGAGCTCCTGTGTATACAGCTATCACTCTTGACGAATGGTCGACCATCCACTCGTTTCTGGCATAGAAAGCCGCTCTTCCGGGATTGTTTCTAACAAATACATGGTCATCTGCCAGTTTGAAAATATCATTATACCTTTCAATCCAGCTGCTTTCCCATTGCCTTTCCATTCCAGGGAACGCACATGCGGCAAAGAGCCTTATATTCTCGTGCTCTTTTTTCTTCTTTAGGACTATCTCTGCCGCCCAGATATCAACTCCTCTTTGCATACCGCTAATAAAATCGGTATATCCATTCTCAACCGCGGCATCTATCTGCTGGTCAAGCCAATTGACAACCTCCTTTTCACTGTATTGATTTAGGCGTTCCGGTCTATGACCGGTAAATGAACAAGCATGCTTTACATCTATTTCTTTCATCATCAGGTCCCTCCTTGTCATGAGAAGGGTATCAAACACTATGTGAAAAAATTTGTTCATGCCGCCAAGTATGATAAAACCGAGGTTCTATAAGTGAACCAAAAAATAACAACAGTAATGAATGTGAGTGGTCAGAAGTTGTCCACCTCATTTTCTATACTAAACAATGGGTTTTATCACCCTTTGTTTTGCGGAAGAATGCCGTATTTATGCGGCTTGGAGGGGTTATGGGTAGAAAGAAGGACAAGAGAAAATGGAATCCTGAAGAGATTGAATTTGATCTCGATAAGCTCTCGGAATATATGAAAAATCTTAAGCCCGGGCAGTACGCTGATGTGGACGATATGGTTGCTCAGTGTGCGTCTACAGATCTTAATCTGGAAAAACTCTCCAGATATGTCAGTGGGATAAGGCCTGGGGAATACCTGGTGTTTGATAAGCTTGTTATTTCGTGTTCCGAGGATGGTTTTGAAATACAGGAGATTGATGTTGAGGGGGAAAATGATTCATGAATAAGCCTTTTCTGCAGGCATTTCCAACGCTTGCGTTGGATGCATCTACAAAAGACATCTTTAAAGATGTCGTCATAGATAAGATCTCATCAACCAGAAAGCAGGATTTTATTCGTATTTATATCTCCAGCAGCATTCTGATCGAGAAACCAGAGATATATAAGGTAGAAAAAGAAATAAAAGATCAGCTCTTTTCCGGGCTGTCCGTTACAGTAAAGATTTACGAGAAGTACAACCTGTCCTCACAGTATACTCCAGAGTATTTGTTTGAACTGTATCGTGACAGTATCTTTGTTGAGCTCAAGGCTTATGACCCCATAGAATACACGCTGGTTAGGAAGGCTGACTTCTGGTTTGGCGAGGATTATAAGGTTGTCATTTACCTTGAAGATACTGTCATTGCCAGGAAGAAAGCTCAGGATATAGCCCGCGTCTTTGAAAAGATATTTAACGAGCGTTGTGGATTGGGAGCTTCTGTGAGTGTTGAGTATAAAGAGCCTTCAGAGGAAAAAACCAAAGCCAACTACTCAGAAGAAGTAGTTGTGAGGGCCGTTAAGGCAGTGGAAGCGACAGATAAAGAAAAGCCGGAGGCTGAACCCAAGGAAAAGAAAGACTCCAAGGCCAAAGGAAAGGGCTTTGGAAATGGGAAGGGTTCTTATAAGAACGGGTCCTTTGTCAGATCCAAGCTTCCTGATGATCCCAACGTTATATATGGAAAGAACTTTGAGGATGAGGCTACTGCGATTGAGAATATCCTCGGCGATGGAGATGAGGTAACTATTCGAGGCAAGGTTCTAAGCTATGAATGCAAGCCATATAAGCAGAATGAACGTGCGATTCTTATGTTTGTCGTATCGGATTTTACTGACAGCATAAAGGTCAAAATCTTTGTGGCGGCTGAAGCTGTGCCTGAGCTTGAGAAAAAGATTTATCCTGGAGCCTTCCTTAAGATTAAGGGAATGGCACTGATGGATAAGTTCGATCATGAAGTGTCTATGCAGAGCATTACCGGCATAAAGACGATTCCTGATTTCACAGAGAAAAGAGTAGATAACTCTGCGGAAAAGAGAGTTGAACTACACTGCCATACAAAAATGAGCGACATGGATGGTGTATCAAGCGCAGGAGATATCATAGCTCAGGCATATGCATGGGGGATGCCTGGTATAGCCATAACAGACCACGGTGTTGTTCAGGGACTGACAGAAGGATATCACTACATTCAGAAATATAAGGACAAGCATAAGGATTCTGATATTGACCAGTTCAAGATGATTCTAGGAGTTGAAGGCTACCTTGTTGATGACTTTTTCAAGATAGTTCTTAACAACAAGGGACAGCAGTTGAAGGGCAGTACCCTGGTCGTATTTGATCTCGAAACCATAGGATTGTCTCCTGTAAAGGGCAAGATAATCGAGATTGGGGCGGTGAAGATAAAAGAAGGAACAGTGATCGGGCGCTTTTCGCAGTTTGTTGATCCCAAGATTCCGATACCGCCCTACACAACCAGGCTTACCAGCATTACAGATGACATGGTTATTGGTGAACCTACAATAGAGCAGGCTTTGCCAAAGTTCTTGGATTTTTGCGGAGACTGCGTTCTTGTAGGCCACAATGTTTCTTTTGATATCGGTTTTATTAAGGAAAACTGTAAGCGACTTGGGATTGAGAAAGAGTTCACTTGTATAGATACTATGGGCCTTTCCAGAGCTTTTTATCCGGAGCAGGCAAGACACAATCTTGATGCTGTGTGTAAAAAGCTTGAAGTTGTAAATGAGCACCACCACAGAGCAATAGCTGATGCTGAGTGCACTGCGCAGATATATGAAAAGTTTGAGCAGAAGCTCTTTGAAAGAGAAATCTTTGACCTGGAGAAACTAAAAGAATTGGAGGAGCTTAGCCCAGAGGCCATAAAGAGACTGCCGTCTCATCACGTAATTCTATTGGCGACTGACGTTATCGGAAGGACTAACCTGTATACCCTTATCAGCAAATCTCACCTGGATTATTTCCATGGAAAACCGCGTATGCCAAAGAGCGAGATCATGAAGCACAGGGAGGAACTGATCATTGGATCCGCATGCTGCGCAGGAGAGGTGTATGAAGCGGTTCTTGGAGGAAAACCAGAGGATGAGATTGCCAAGATAGTAGAATTTTACGATTACCTTGAGATTCAGCCGATTGCCAATAACCGTTTCATGATTGGCAGCGAGAAATTCGAAGGGATTACCTCAGAGGAAGATCTTAGAGATATAAACCGCGAGATTGTTGCGCTTGGAGAAAAGTATAACAAGCCCGTTGTCGCAACTTGTGACGTACATTTCTTAAATCCGGAGGATGAGATATACAGGCGAGTCATCATGAAGATAAAGGGTATGGATGACGAGGAGCCTGCGCCTTTGTATCTTCGGACTACAGAGGAGATGCTTAAGGAGTTTGAGTATCTCGGAGATGAAAAGGCCAGAGAGGTTGTAATAGAAAATTCTAATAGAATTGCTAATAGATGTAAAAATATAGCTCCTGTAAGGCCCGATAAATGTCCGCCTGTTATCGAGAACTCTGATGAGACCCTCAGGAAGATATGCTACGAAAAGATTCACGAAATCTATGGCGAGCAGCTTCCGCCAATAGTTGAAGAGAGACTGGAAAAAGAGCTTAAGTCCATTATAGGCAACGGCTATGCGGTTCTTTACATTATTGCTCAGAAGCTCGTATGGAAATCCTTGGAAGATGGATATCTCGTTGGATCCAGAGGATCAGTAGGGTCATCTTTTGTGGCCTTTGCAGCTGGAATCACAGAGGTTAACTCTCTGCCGCCGCACTATCTATGCCCCAACTGTAAATACAGTGACTTTGACAGTGAGGACGTTCTGAAGTACTCAGGAAACTCAGGTTGTGACATGCCTGATAAGATGTGTCCGAAGTGCGGTACCAAGATGAAGAAGGATGGCTTTGACATTCCATTTGAGACATTCCTGGGCTTTAAGGGAGACAAAGAGCCTGATATCGACCTTAACTTTTCCGGTGAATACCAGGCCAAAGCCCATAAGTACACGGAAGTTATCTTTGGAGAAGGCCAGACCTTCAGAGCCGGAACTATAGCATCTGTTGCGGACAAAACTGCCTACGGATATGTAAAGAAGTATTTCGAGCTGGAGAATATCACAAAGAGGAATGCAGAGGTGGAGCGTATCGCCCAGGGATGTATTGGAGTACGTCGTGGAACCGGTCAGCATCCGGGAGGCATTATTGTCCTTCCGGTAGGTGAGAACATACACAGTTTTACACCAATTCAGCACCCGGCTAATGATGTGCATACGCCTATAATCACTACACATTTTGACTACCACTCGATAGATCATAACCTGCTGAAGCTAGATATTCTTGGACATGATGATCCAACGATGATCAGGTTCTTAAATGATTGCACAGGACGAGATCCGCAGGAGGTGCCGCTTGACGATGAGAAGGTAATGTCTCTTTTTATGAATACAGAGGCGTTGGGTATTACTCCAAAGCAGATAAGCGGTACCAAGCTTGGCTGTTTGGGGCTTCCTGAGTTTGGAACAGACTTTGCCATGAACATGGTTATTGATGCTGCGCCTCAGTCCTTTTCCGATCTTATAAGGATTTCAGGTCTTTCTCATGGTACTGATGTATGGTTGGGCAATGCGAAAGACCTTATAGAAGCTGGTACAGCAACTCTTAGCTCCTGCATTTGTTGTAGAGACGATATCATGGTCTATCTGATCCATATGGGACTTGATAAGTCAGAGTCCTTCAAGATCATGGAGGCTGTGCGTAAAGGAAAAGTTGCTGCAGGTAAGGAGAACAACTGGGAGGATTGGAAGAAAGACATGCTGGATCACGGTGTCCCTGAGTGGTACATCGAGTCCTGCCAGAAGATCCAGTACATGTTCCCCAAGGCTCATGCTGCAGCCTACGTAATGATGGCCTGGAGAATCGCTTATTTCAAGGTTTATATGCCGGAAGCATTTTATGCCGCATGGTTTTCAATAAGAGCGAAGGCAATAAATTACGAGAGGATGTTCCAGGGGCTTACGACCTTGAGGCGACATATGGCCGAGTACAGGGAAAAAGGGGATGAAATGACTGCCGCTGAGGAGGATGAACTTGCTGCTATGAGGCTGGCAGAGGAAATGTATGAAAGAGGTATTGAAGTAGAGCCTATCGATATCTATAGGGCTGATTCCAGGTCTTTTAAAGTATTCGGAAAAAAGATTATGCCGAGCCTTAAGAGTATCGACAAGCTTGGTGAAAAGGCTGCAGATCAGATAGTTGAGGCTGCGAAGAACGGTCCATTTACATCAAGGGATGACTTTAAGGCAAGAACCAAGTGCCCACAGGTTGTCATGGATACTATGCATCGCCTTGGTATGTTTGGGGATCTTCCGGAATCGAGTCAGCTCAGCATCTTTGATCTGATGGGGAAATAGGAAGTTAGGAGAAGACCATGACTGATGATGTTTCAATAAGCAATCGAATAGAGGAAAAGTGGGACGAAATTAAGCAGATAGTTCGAAAGGAGTGCTGTCTCACCAATATATCCTATGGCACGTGGATAGAGCCATTGGAGTTTTTGCGATATACAGATGGCGTGGCTTATGTACTTCTTCCGCAGAACAATGCCATGGCAATGGACTATGTTAAAAACAGGTTTTACAGCTTTTTTGTTGAAGCTATGGCTGCTGCTGCGGAGCTGGACGGCCTGATAGATGAATTGTCAGTGGAATTCACGTTTGACGCTGAAGAAGTAACAGCGAGAAACGAAGAAAAGATGTCTGAAGAGAAACTGGCACAGCTAAGGGCGAGCCTGAAGCCCAAGTTTACCTTTGAAAGCTTCGTTGTTGGAGGTAGCAACAGGTTTGCTTATAGCGCTGCTGTGGCTGTAGCTGAAGACCCAGGGGCTATATACAATCCGCTGTTTTTATATGGAGGACCGGGGCTTGGTAAGACACATCTTCTTCAAGCCATAGGTAATTACATCTGTAGAACGGCGCCTGAGCAGAAAGTCTTATATGTTACTTCTGAGGATTTCACCAATGAGGTTATTGAGTACATCAGGACAGGGCAGGTAGATGAACTGCATGAAAAATACAGGACGGTAGATGTACTGTTGATTGATGACGTTCAGTTCATAATCGGTAAGAAGGCTACGCAGCTCGAGTTTTTCCATACCTTTAACACCCTGTATCAGGATGGTAAGCAGATAGTTCTTTCTTCAGATCGCCATCCAAAAGAGATAGAGGCGCTGGATGAAAGATTCAGATCGCGCTTCGAGATGGGATTAACTTCAGATATCCAAAAGCCCGACTACGAGACTAGAATGGCGATTCTGAGAAAGCTCCACGAGGGAAAGATTCTGGATATTGATGACAGCGTTTTTGAGTATATAGCAAACGGGGTTGTTTCTAATGTCAGGGAGCTTGAAGGTGCTTACACAAAGGTTGTTGCTTATTCAAGGCTTAATAAGCTGGAGCACATTGGAGAAGAAGAGGCAAAGCTCGCTCTCCGGGATGATATCGAGGTTGGAAGAGCAAGAAATATCCCTCCGTCAGTCATCATAAGCACTGTAGCAGAGCAGTATAACGTGAGTGTTGATCTTCTTAAGTCCAAAAAGAGGAGTAATGATGTTGTTCTTCCAAGGCAGCTTGCAATGTATTTAATCAGGGAATATACGGATACAACGCTCGCTGGCATAGGAAAAGAGTTGGGCGGAAGAGATCACTCAACAGTAAAGAACAGTATTGAGAGGATAACCGACATGCTTTCCACAGATGAGGATATCAACCAAAAGATAGATGTTATCTGTATGAAGCTGAACCTCAACAAGAAGGAGTAGTCATGTATGCGAGAAACAGAGTGTATACATTTGAAAACTTTGACATAGACAGAAGAAATAAGTTTGCATATGAGGCGGCAAAAGAAGTCGCTGATTCACCTGGTGGCAGATTCAATCCTCTTTACCTTTATGGAAAGAGATATGACGGCAAGACACATCTGTTAAAGGCAATGGAGCGAGACCTTCGCGAGAAAAAGCCTCTTTTGGATGTCCTATATGTAAGAGGTGAAGATTTTGATAACGACCTGTTAAGCGCAATATCCTCAAACCAATATGGGCTAGGAATCAAGCTGTTCCGCGAAAAGTACCGAAATGTAGATGTGCTATTGGTGGATGACATTGATTATTTTATGGAAAGACGCGTGGTCCTAAATGAACTCATAAATACCTTTGATTCCCTTTATTTACAAGGGAAACAGATAGTCTTTTCAGCAGACAGGAGGCCCGCTGGCCTGGGGGGGATGGATAAACTGTTCAGAGGAAAGCTCGAGATGGGACTGGCAATAGGGATAAGGAACTAAAAAAATAAACGAGGGAGGAAAGCAATGAAGGAAGAAAGTATGTTGCGGCGGGTTCCGCCGAATAATCTGGAAGCAGAGCAATCTGTAATTGGGGCAATGATACTTGACAGAGGAGCGATCAAAACAGCTGCTGAAATATTGATTGAAGAGGATTTCTATTACAGACAGCTGGGAGCGATGTTCTCTACGATGGTAAAGCTAGAGAATGAGGAAAGCGCTGTTGATCCGGTTACTCTGCAAAATCGACTCAGAGAAAAGAATGTTTCTCCTGAGGTTTGCAGTGGCGAGTTTATCGCAGGGCTGGTAGAAAAAGTACCGACATCAGCCAATGTAAAGTATTACGCCAACATCGTAAAAAATAAGTCTATGCTACGTAAGTTGATTAAGGCATGTAATGATGCTGAGAATGCGTGCTATACAGAATCTGATAATGTGATTGGCGTTTTAAACGATGCTGAGAAAACAGTACTAGAGGTAACGCAGAAGAGAAGTGCAGGAGAGGTTGTTCCTATTGATCAGATTGTCATGGATGCACTTAACCTTATGGAAAAGGCAAGTAAAATGCAGGGGCATGTTACCGGTGTTGCTACGGGCTTTACTGATCTGGATTATAAGACCACCGGTTTTCATTCAGCGGATTTGGTGCTTATAGCTGCTCGTCCTGCCATGGGAAAGACTGCTTTTGCCTTAAACATGGCAGAGTATATGGCGCTACATGATAACAGATGCGTTGCGATTTTTTCTTTAGAGATGCCAAGAGTCCAGCTGGTCAACAGGCTTATTGCGATGGATTCCCGTGTTAGTTCAGAAAATATTAAAAGCGGAAACATGTCTGATGGAGAATGGAGCAGTGTTGTTGATAGTGCCGGTGTTATAAGTAAGTCAAAGCTCATTATAGATGATGCCCCTATAATCACTCTTCAGGATATTCAGGCAAAGTGTAGAAAATTCAAAGCAGAGTCCGGATTGGACGCTGTCTTTATCGACTATTTGCAGCTTGTGAAATATAAGCAGGGTAGAAATGGCCCATCTTCAAGGCAGGAGGAGGTTGCAGAAATTTCCAAATCGCTAAAAGCGCTTGCCAGAGAGCTTGAAATACCGATTATTGCTCTTTCGCAGCTGAATCGTGATACAGAGAAGAGAACGGATCATATCCCGATGCTGTCTGACCTTAGAGAATCAGGATCTATTGAGCAGGATGCTGATATGGTGATGTTTATTCATAGGGAAGATGTCTATGATCACGACTGTGAAGAAAAGAACGTTGCCCAGATTATTATCGCGAAGCAGAGAAGCGGCCCTACAGGAACGGTAAAGCTGGCATGGCAACCAGAGTATACGAGGTTTGCAAATCTTGCAATGGAGAGAAAATAGTTTATCAGTTTCGCAAAGGAGATAACATGCCACTTACTAACAACCAATACAACAGTATTATGCAGCAATATGAAGATTTGCGCATTCGCCATAGACGCGAGCGGGAGGAAAAGCTGCAAGAAATATATGATAATGTCCCCGGATATAAGGAGCTTGATGAACAGACATCTACTGCCAGTGTGGAGTTTGGAAGACGAATTATAGCTGGAGAGAAATTGGATAAAAACCTTTTGGATTCAAAATTAAAAGCTTTAGCCGCTCAAAAGGCGGAGCTTTTAAAAAACTCTGGCTATACAGCAGACTACCTGGACTTCGAATACAAGTGCAAGGATTGTAAGGATACAGGATACATAGGGAATGAAAAATGCCATTGTTTTAAGCAGAAAATAATCGAGACTTTATATGACAAGTCAAATCTTCGATCACTGACCCAGGAATGCAATTTTGCAAATATGACTGATTCGTATTACAAGGGCGAGGATCTTGATAGATTCAGAGGCTTAAGAAAGGTTGCGGAAGAGTTTATTTCTTCCTTTAACACTGACTATCAGAACCTTTTCATATATGGCCCTGTTGGTACGGGCAAAAGCTTTATGACCATTTGCATTGCAGATGAGCTTTTAAAGAGAGGAAACTCAGTTATTTACTTTGGCGCCATTGGCTTATTTGAGCTTATTTCGGAATATGCATTTGATTTCAAAAACAAGGCCTGGTTAAGGGCGGTATACGATGACCTTTACGACTGCGACCTCCTTGTTATTGATGACCTTGGGACAGAGATAACGGGCAATTTCGTGAGCAGAGAACTGTTTTCCCTGCTTGAGGAGCGGAAAAATCGCAAGAAATCAACAATCATTACTACAAACTACTCTCTTGAGGGGCTGCAGAGTATTTATTCTGACAGGATTTTTTCTAGGATCACTGGGAATTATAAGATACTCAAGCTTTCAGGACCGGATATCCGTAAGGAAAAGAAACTTGCCCAAAAAGACTTGGAAAGTAAGCGTAGTAATACTGACTGATATGGTATGCGACGTACCCGGAAGAGGCAGAAACCATGGATATTCCAGTGCTTTGGATAATCACAAATGAAGATGTTACCCCACCTTGGGGTAGGATTGCCAGGATAAAATGCCAGGTAGTATAGTTGATGTATTAGGAGGTATTTGTCATGGACAGTAACTATGATTTTCAGAAGTTTGCCGATTTTATGAATGATTGGAATTTAATGGAGAAATTTAGCGATTCAGTACTGAAGGGACTGAGGTTTTCAGTAATCTTCCTTGAAGGAGAAGGAGCTTTTTGCGACTGGATGGTTAGCTTTACATCTAATAAGAAAATGCAGCTTGCTGAAGCAGAAGAGACCAGGAAAGAGAGCCTTCGAAGGATATTTGGTGGCTATGATATCGAGTACGATCCGGATGACTATTTTTTTGAAGTAGATGATGAAGAATTCATAGAAAACGCTGTGGATGAGTATAACGTTGCACCAACTGTAGAAGAGCTCATAGATACAACATTTGAGGCTCTTATAGATCTGGCGAAGAGCACAGCTTTTGATGATGATAATGCCAAGGATGTTGAAAAAAGGCTACTTGGTAAGAAGGCTGAGGCGATTGAAGCTATCGGTTGAGTGAAAAATCATAAGAATATTGTAAAAATGCGCAGAGTGGTCAAAATATGTCCACTCTGTTTTTTATACTCTAAGGGGATGTATACATTTTGAATTGTTGGGAGAGGTGAAGTATGAAAACAGAAGAACGTAACGAGCTTATAGTTAGGAGCAAGGACTATAAGAAGTCAAATGAACTTATTAATGCGATGGGCATAGGTACTGCTCTCAGCCAGAAGCTCTTTGCTGTTGGAATGCTTAACATGCATATAGATGAGACCAACAACGTTGTGGCAACAATACAGGGGACGCAGCTTAGAAAGCTGTTTAATTCAACCTCTGGGTCTCTGTATCAGCATATTGAAGAACTTTGTGACCAGCAGATCAAAGGCTCTACTATTTTCCAATGGCAATTACTCTTCAAGGACAAGGAAAACGGGAAGATAGAAGCACACCAGGTTGTGACTGATGCAATTTTTGAAAAGGGTGTTCTTACTCTAAGGTATAACAACTACCTTACTGATAAGATCACGAATTTGAAGAAAGGCTACACGACACTAAGCCTTGCGGAGACGCTCAGCCTCAAGAGTGTATATTCCTTGAGAATGTATGAGATTTTCAAGTCGGCCTATGATTATCAGAAAGCCTTAAAGAAGAATATTAACGAATGTGTCCTGGAGTATTCGCTGGTGGAACTAAAGCTGGAACTTGGAATAATAACTACCGGTGGAAATAAGGAGATCAAAGCAGAGCTCGAGAAAGAATACCCCAACTACGAAAGAATTGGGGAAATTGTAGACTCCATGGGGGATAAGGCCAATAACAAATACAAGGAGTATAAGGTTTTTAACAGGAATGTCCTGAGTAAGGCAAAAGAAGAACTTAACGAGAAAACCTGCATCCAAATGGACTATGAGCCTATGAAGAGCGGCAAAAGAGCCACCGGAGTGAGGTTCTTCATTGCCAGAAAAGATCTTGTGGAAGAACCTGTAGAGCAGAAAGCTACATTGACTGATGATCTTTTGGACGAGTTATATGACCTGATGCATGAGAACTTCAGGCTCAGAGAGATTCGGGAGATAGCAGATGCCGCGGAGTATGACGCTGAGAGGATTCGAAAAGCATACAACTATATGCTGAACTATAGCAATCCTATTGATAACGCAATAGCCTTTATGAAGGATTGCATTAAGAAGGAATACTACAATCAGGAAAAGAAGCCATTTTTCCCAAAGAAGAATTCATTTAACAATATTATGCAAAGAGACAACATCGATTTTGATGAGATGGAAAGACTATTGGTAGATAACTAAGAACGAGGTGAATCATGAGTAGTAAAGCAAAAAAGAAAAAACATAATGCATATAGCACAGGACTTTTTGCAGGAATGCCTGTCTTAGCAGAAAGAGCTGCTGACTCAAATCGTAATGAGCTATCTAAGAAATTCATACAGGTGTCAAAAGAGTTTGACACTATGATGAATGAGGTTAATGGAAAGAGTAAGACTAAGAAATATATGACATTTTGGCTGGATTTTGAGGGGCAGAACCTGTTTGATCAGTATATCGATATGTCGTATTTAAGTGATGATTTTGAGGATGCCAATTTCTTTTTGGTTGATGCAGGTTCCAAGTATGAGGCGGCCAGGCAGTTTGTAACCGGGAAATATAATGACCTGATAAGACGAAATAAGAGATCCGAAATACAGAATATGTGTCTGGAATACATCTTTGAGGAACTGTCAGAGGGCGAACACGTTCAGGTAGAAGGCAAGATTGGGCACTTGATAAGTGCAATTGAGAATCTCATGGAAGCTTATGAGATTGATGATGCTTCCTCTGAAGAAATGGATCCATTTAAGATGTTCTTCAGTAAGAGTAATGTAAGCGAGCTTTTTACGCCAGAGGTAGAACTGGAGTTATTCATTAAGGAGAATATCCATAACGTTGGAGTGTTGGAATTAAAAACTTTTCTTCAAACATAAGGCAAATCCTAAATAATTTACAGGTGTAGACAATCTTTGTCCTATCTCTTTTGTAATATGTTGAATGAAAAAGAAAAGTGAATAGGAAAAGTCTTATGAAAAGGAAGGATAAATCAAATAGTGAGTTCTCTGCAGGGAGTGAATTCTCCGCAAGGAGCGGAAACAAGTATTCAATACAAAGATTGATTGGCGAGGGTGGTCAAGGTTGCGTTTACGAGGCTTCTTGCGAGGGAGAAAAATATGCCCTCAAGTGGTATAAAACAGGAACGCAGGGAAGACCTGAACAGAAAGAAATCATAGAAAACCTGATCAGAAGAGCAAAACCGTCTGAGGCCTTTTTGTGGCCAATTGACCTAATTGAGCATGGGGATGAGTTCGGATATGTCATGCTATTAAGGCCGCCAGGGTATTTAAGCATTCCGGCTTTACTGTCAAGAAAAGCGGAGCCGTCATTTATGACAATCTGCAAGATTGGATATAATCTCGTGGCAAATTACAGAAAGCTCCATGCGAGCGGATATAGTTATTGCGATATAAATTTCGGCAATGTTTTTTTTGACGCTGAGACAGGTGATGTTCTGATATGTGACAACGATAATGTGACTATAGATGGCATGAAGCAATCACTGGCAATGGGAACTATAGGGTTTATGGCACCCGAATTGGTAATGGCATGTGAAAATCATACGTCAGAGCGCCCATCAACAGTCACTGATTTACATTCGCTTGCGGTGTTATTGTTTTATCTTTTTATGATTGCAGATCCATTCCAAGGGGAGCTTGTCAATAAGATAAGATGCTATGATCTGGCGGCAAAAGTTCAGATTTATGGCAAGAATCCAGTGTTTATTTTTGATCCTGTAGATAAGAGCAATAGACCAGTTAAAGGCATTGATGACAATGCCATTATTTTTTGGAATTTGTATCCGGATTATTTTAAGGATTTGTTTGTCAGGACCTTTACAGACGGTTTACATTCACCCAAAAAGCGAGTGCAGGAAATTGAATGGCAGAATGCAATCATCAAAATGATGGATGAGATGATCACTTGCCAGAATTGTGGGGCGGAAGTGTTTTACAATCCACTGATAGAAAAGTCGCATGCGGCTCATACGTGCTGGTTTTGTGGGAACTCTTTATGTGTTCCAGCCAAGCTTGAAATTGGTGATATGACAATACTGTTGAATTCTGAGTCAAAGATATCAGAGCACCATATTAAAAGAAATTACAACATGGAAAAGACAGTTGCAAGAATTACAAGGCATCCAACTTATTCGAATGTCTGGGGACTAAAAAATGAAAGCACACAAAACTGGATATATGAAAACAGTAGTGGTGAACAACAAATAGTAAAACCAGGAAAGTCTGCAACAGTTTCTCACAATGCAAAAATACTGTTTGGAGAAGCAACTGGAGTATTTAGAACGAAAGGGGAACAATAAAAATGAAACGACCAGGAAGAGAGTTGGCTAATAGACCTTTACACTTTATTTGGATGGTTGATTGCTCAGGATCAATGTCAGGGGACAAGATATCAGCCGCAAATTACGCTATTAAGGATGCCATACCGGGTATGAGGCAAGCTGCTGAAGAAAATCCTAATGCGCAGCTTTTGGTAAGAGCGTTGAGGTTTGATAATGGTGCGTCCTGGATAACTCCTGCACCTACGCCCGTTGAAGATTTTGATTGGGATCCATTGGATGCAGCAGGTCTTACTGCGATGGGAGCTGCATATGGGCTGCTATGCGATCAGCTGGAGATGCCTCCGATGCCAGAAAGAGCTCTTCCACCTGTAATTGTTATGCTCTCTGATGGTAATCCTACAGACGAGTATAAAGCAAATCTGGATAGACTATTAAAGCTTGCGTGGGGAAAGAAAGCAGTTAGAATTGCTATCGCAATTGGAAATGATGTGGATAGAGCCATATTGGAGGAATTCACATGTAATCCAGAACTTGTTTTAAAGGCTGAGAATGCAGCGCAATTATCAAGTATGATCAAATGGGCTTCCACTGTCGCTAAGCAAGTATCTTCTCCAGTCAGCATGGCTGTTACGTCGGATACTGATGGTGGTGATATGCCAATCGATATATCTGGCATTCCCAGTGGTGATGCCTCAGTTTCTGTTTGGTGATAGGAGCATTCAATGGGGATAAACACATATGCCAAGACGGTTCAAGGATCAAGCCACATCAGAGTCAAGAAAGTGTGTGAAGATTACTCCTGGTATGATAAGCACAAGAATATGCGCGATTGGACCGTCTGCGCTGTAGCGGATGGTCATGGAAGTGATAAGTGTAAATATAGCCATGATGGATCAAGACTTGCTGTTGCAGCTTTCTGTAAAGTGGTTCGCGATGCTATGGAGAATGATTCTGAAACACTAAATCATATGCAGATAAATGAGCTTCTGTGCCAGGAGTTTGTTGTAAATGTTAAGCGGGAGTGGAAGAAGAGAGTAATTGAACTCCATTTAGCAAATCAAAGAGAAACGGATAATTCTTCTATGAAGAGGACATCTGTTAAACTGGCACATGTTAAAGCCGAGGACATGAACTACTCCAATAAAGAGATTGATTATTTGTTGTATGGAACTACATTGATCGGGGTAGTACAGGACAATGATAATACTATGATATTTCAAATTGGAGACGGTGATGCGGTGTATGTGGACAGAAAAGGGGCTGTTCATCTGACAGAAAGCGATAATCTATTAGGCGTTGAAACACATTCCCTGGCAGAGGAAGATTACACTGATCACACGAAGTTAAAGATCTTGAATTTTGGTAAAACGGAAAAAAATCCGTTCATGATAATTCTAACCACGGATGGATTTAGTAATTCATATACAGATGATAAAGCTTTTTTGGACACATGCTTTGAGTATTTTTATTTTGCAAAGAATAAAGGTTTCAAACGGCTATGTGATGGATTAGGAGATAATAGGACTGGTTGGCTTAGAGAAATAAGCGATGGCGGTTGTGGTGATGATGTTTCGATTGCAATGCTGTATTATAAGCCAAATATAAAGGATTATCTCAGACTTTTCACAAGGAAATACCTGAATGCCTAGGAAAAATGATGCTGAATTAAGACTGATTAGCACAATATTCTCTAGTCGGCAAAAGAAGAATAATGAACTGTATACCAGATTTTCCGGAATAATGATTCCAAAATCACGACTTAATAAGGCGATAAAGCTTTACAATGAGCGGATCGTAAGTATCGATACCATCTATCACGCTCATCGTACGGTCTTGGATCCAAAGAGTAAGGATTTTGAAGATAAGCTGATTCTGGTAGCAAATGCTCATGTTCGTGGGAAGATGTCGATGGAGACTGTACAGGTGAAGCTTATAACTTACGGTATAGTTGATGCGTTCTGTGAAAAATGCGGCAGAAAGTCAGATGGGCAAGATAGAAAAGATGCTGCCAAACTGTGTGAGCATGAAATTGCTGTACTGAAATATATAGACGACTATCTTGTTGCGGGGAATGAGTATTTTGGAGCAGATTCCAACAATAATCTCAAATATTATGCAGAGGTGCTTGCGGGAACCAGGAGTGTGGACTCTTTAAAGCTTGTTTCTCGAAAAAGCAGCTTGGAATCACGATATTTGGGTGATTTTCCTGGCATGAGTACGTTGATTGATAGGGTAACCGGAGTATTTCTGTCGGATTCATGTCTGTGGAGCAGTGATAAAAGAATCAAGGCAGTTATTCTTGATGTAATGCCTGAAAAACGATTAGAAAAAAACATAATCAGGATACTGATAGATGAAGGCATAAATGAAGACCTGGAAATCCGCAAAGACATAGAGGGGATAGCCAATAGGTATATTTCAATCCTGGTGTATGAGTATGGTGTAGGAATGGAAGTTGCTAGATCCATCGCCTATTTTTGGATTATTTGCTATGAACGTATTATGGGGAAAAGCAAAAAAAATAATAAAAATCTTGACATGGACATATAATGTCCGATATATATGATAGTGTAATAACAGAAACAACAAACAAAGATTTTTCATGATTCTAAAATGAATTTCAAGAAAGGAGGACGATCATGAAACACACGATGAAAACTAACAACATAGCAACAATAGACAACAGGGGCATGATTGTCCGCCGTCTTTATTTCTAAAACTATTTCACACAAAGAAAAAGGACTGGTATAGGGACAAGACATTAGGCCTCTGAGGATTAGAGGTGTTTTTTGTGTACTCATTTACACAGGCACCTGCAACGGAGGTTTTATTTTGATACCAGTAAAAGGAAAATATTCAGATGCCATGATCATGTGCATGGGGAATGTCGCTGATGGAAATGTTGACCAGTATGCAATTGCTCAGGTACAGATGATCAGCGACATCGAAGCTACAAAGGGTAGCAAGATCCGTGTAATGCCTGACGTTCACCCTGGAAAGGTTGGACCTATCGGGCTCACAATGACAGTGACAGACGCAGTTCTTCCTGCACTTATCGGAATCGACATTGGCTGTGGTATGAGCATGGTAAAGATTGGAAAGATCAGAAAGGATTTCCAGAAGCTCGACACAGTCATCAGAGACAACGTTCCGGTTGGATTCAAGGTAAGAAACACTGTTCACAGGGATGCAGCAGATTTTGACCTTGAGAGACTATCCTGCTTTAAGCACATCAGAGATGATAAGGCAATGCTCAGTATCGGAACTCTTGGCGGAGGTAATCACTTTATTGAGCTCGATGCAGACGAGAATGGAGAGGGATATCTGATCATTCACAGTGGCAGCCGTCACCTTGGCAAGGAAGTTGCAGAGTATTACATGGACAAAGGACACAAGTATTTAATGGAGCACGGAAAAGATGATGTTCCATATGAACTTACTTACCTTACAGATGAGCTTCTTTCAGACTATCTTCATGATATCCAGGTTGTTCAGGAATACGCTGAGCTCAATCGTCACATCATTATGAAGGAAATCTGCAAGGGAATGAAGTGGAAGGTAACAGATGAAAAGAGCTGCATCCATAACTACATTGAGCAGACAAATGGAGCAGCTATCCTTAGAAAAGGTGCCATCTCCGCTAAGGAGAATCAGGAGGTGATCATACCAATAAACATGAGAGATGGCGTAATCCTTGGAATCGGCAGAGGCAATGATGAGTGGAACAGCTCAGCACCTCATGGGGCAGGCAGAATCTCATCCAGAGAGAAGGTTACAACCAGCCACACAGTGTCTGAGTTTAAGGCTTCCATGAAGGGAATTTACACAAGCTGCATCAGCAAGGACACATTGGATGAGGCACCCTTTGCCTACAGGGATATTGATTACATCAAAGAGGCTGTAAAGGAGACTGTTGAGATCACAAAGCTCCTTAAGCCGGTTTATAACTACAAAGGAGGCAATGCTTGAAAATAAAGTTCGATAAGTATCATATCAGGCTGCGAAATGCCGAGCATACGATACTTATTCCGAGAAATACCTCTGGTATTCACTGGAACGCTGTTGGCGGTGAATGGGGAAAAGAGCTTATCGGTGACCGGGAAGCTTTATATGCACTTTTATATGCATGTGCAGTGCTTACATATGATCACAACAAGATAATCTATTTCCCCATTAAGGGAAACGAGCTTAACGAAGAGGATTTTCTTAACTACAAGCATGATGTCGTGTTCACTACATACAAGAGCGGTCTTCATGTTAGTGACTGGAAGGAATACAGACAGATCATCAGAAAGATGACACCACAGACTTATACCTTCGATTATGACAGAAAAAGAATTGATGCCCATGCAAAGGAGGTAGAGGACCAGGACTTCTGGCACTACAAAGTAAGAGAAAGAACATGCGTTGGATATGAGAAGGATGCATTTGACACATGGTTCACAGCTCTTGATGGACAGGCTTATCTTTCAGGTTACGGAACACTCAGAAAGATGGCAGACAGACCACTGGAAAATGAATTTGTGAAGTGCCAGGATTATCCACCGTATGAAACATTTCTTACGTATGAGCCCGCGACAAGGCATGGAGGCAGCTATAACGAAAAGTACTGCTATGGATTTATGTTTTACGATACATCACTGGTTCCGGCTATGAAGGCATATATGGAAAAGATCCGTAGTGAGAAGAAGTTTGACGAGAAAAAGAAAAAGCTCGTAGTAAATGAACACGATACAACCAAGACCAAGAGCGACCTCAGGAATATCAGGGTTGCAAAGAAGAAAAAGACAAAGAAAGAGGTAGTAGATACATGATATTACAGATCAGTTCTGGAATGGGCCCAGTCGAATGTAGAGCAGCTGTAGGCGGCATTTTCAGAGCATTACAAAAGGAATTTCCGGATATAGAGATGATTACAGGCGTGAAAGGAGAGGTAGAAGGAGCCTATTCATCAATTATTTTTACTTCAGAACAGGACTTGTCCGCCCTTGAAGGCACAATGCAATGGGTATGCAAGAGCGGTTACAGACCGGGGCACAAGAGAAAGAACTGGTTTGTGGACGTAAGCATCATCGAAGAACCTGATGAAGTGGATGAGAAGATTACGGAAGACAAGATAAGAACCGAAAAGTTCCACAGTGGAGGACCAGGCGGACAGCATGTCAACAAGACAGAGTCTGGAGTTAGGATTATCCATCTTCCTACAGGCATTACAGTGTCCTCCACCAAGGAAAGAAGTCAGTTCATGAACAAGCAGGACGCACTGAAGAAGCTTTCTGCAGTTCTTAAACAGACAAACGTAGATAGTAAGGATAAACAGAAAAACAGCGCGTGGAGTAAACATGCCCAGATTGTTCGTGGCAATCCCGTGCGCATTTACGAAGGCGAGAACTTTAAGCTTACCTTCGTAAAGGAAGAAGAGGAGAACGAAGATTTATGAATCTACCAGTAACAGTAAACCAGGAAGAATTACTGGATATTCTGCTTAATATTGCACCAGCAAGACCCGTTTTTATCTGGGGAGCACCAGGAATCGGCAAGTCTGCTCTTGTAGAGGAATTCTCTATGGAAGTTGGACTTGAGTGCGTTTCGCTTCTTGGAAGCCAGCTTGCACCTGAGGATATTATCGGTATTCCTCAGATCAGAGGAGAGACATCAGAGTTTCTCCCTCCAAAGATGATTGCAAGAAAAGAGCCATATGTTCTTTTCCTTGATGAGCTCAATGCATGCTCACAGGAGGTACAGAAAGCCTTTTACAGCCTTATCTATGAGAGAAGGATTGGTGAATACCACCTTCCTGAGGGTAGCATTGTCATCGGCGCAGGAAACCGAACACAGGATGCAGCAATAGTCAAGACAATGTCCAGCGCACTTATTAACAGAATGTTTCATGTTCAGCTCAAGCCTGACGTAAAGAGCTGGCTCACATGGGCTTATGGAAATGGTATCCACAGCTGGGTAACTGATTATATCAGCCAGAGACCTGATCACCTTTTCTCTGAGCCTCCAAAGACAGAAGAGCCATTCTCCACACCAAGATCATGGCATATGCTGAGCGATGTACTTAAGGAATTTGGAGCTGGGGAAAAAGAGATCTCAATCGAGACTATCAGAATGCTTGCTTACGGAAGCATTACAGCCAGCCATGCTGGAATGTTCGCTGCATTCGTAAAGCAGCTTGATAATAAGTACCTTCTTGAAGACATCATCAAGGGAGACGCAAGATGGCCTGAGAAGCCTGAGGACAGAGATGTTCTCTACTTCCTCGCACAGTCTTTCAGAGCAAGACTTCTTCATGACCTTCCTGAGAAGAAGGCTGAGATTGACAAGAAGAACCAGTACTTTGCACACAGAGCAAAGTCTCTTTTAAAGGAACTTGCACAGCTCAACTACGAGCTTGCACAGATGGTAGTATCTGCTGATGACGGAAAGGTACTTCCTGAGTGGTTCATGATCGAGATTGTAAGAGACCTTCCCAGACTCGTAGCACAGGAGAAGAAAAAGGATGGGAAAACAGCATAAGGAAAGAGAAGACCCAAATCTTGTCCAGCTTAGAAAGGGAATAGACCTTGTATATGAAAATGAGGTTTTCAGCCATTTTGCAGCCTATTACCTTGAGATGGCAGGGAAGGGTGAGATTGGGAAAAAGACACCCGCATGTTCAAAAGCAGATGGCACAATCCTTGTAAACAAGCAAATCAGCCTTGCACCAAAGCAGTGGGCTTTCGCTATAGCTCACTGCATTCTTCACAACTGCTTTGGACACTATGACCTTGATAAGGTACCAGGATATATGGTGGAGGATGCATCGGGAAAGAAGATTAAGAAAGCAAGTTTTAATCCGAAGCTTTGGAATATTGCCTGCGATATCTACGTAGATAGATTTCTTCATGACATCAAGTTCGGAGAGCCTTTTAATCAGTCACCGGTAGGAACAATCCCTTTCAGTATCATGGAAGATGAGTACAAGATTTACGACTATCTTGTAAGAGAACACTGGGATGAAAACAATAATATCTATGGCGTAGGAGACCTTGATTCTATGGACATGATTGGCCTTGATAAGCCAATTGAGTACGGAATCGACAGATGGGGCAGACAGGAAAAGAATGAGTTTGCCAGTGATTTTGCATATTATCTTGCAAAATCCGTATCAAACGCAATCGACTATGTTTCTGATCATGAGGAGGAGAACTCTTTTGGAAGAGGCATAGCCAGCTGGTTTATAAATGCATTTCCACTTCTTGGAGCTATTGCAGCATCATTCAAGGTGGTTGATGATATCGAGGAATGCAGGAAGTATGACATCAGCATAGCTGCAGTGGATGCTTATGAAGGAATCATCTACATCAATACATCCAAGAACATGTCAGAGGAGGAGTGGAGATTTGTCATGGCACATGAGTTTCTTCATGCAGCTCTGCTCCATCACAGAAGATCTGCCGGAAGGGATCCATATCTTTGGAACATTGCTACAGACTATGTGATCAATGGCTGGCTTTTTGAAATGCAGATAGGAGTTATGCCTGAAGGCGTACTGTATGATCCTGCGCTTAAGAATAAGTCTGCTGAAGAAATCTACGATATGATATGCCAGGATATGAGGACTTATATGAAGATGAACACCTTCAGAGGCAATGGCCAAGGTGACATCATGGGCAGAAGAGTTCCAAGTATGTTTGATGGCTCGGGAAGAGGAGTGTCTCTTGATGAGTTTTACAGGAATTCACTTACTCAGGGGCTTGAGTACGAGACAGGTAAACGCGGCAGAGGTTTCATCCCAGCTGGCCTTGTCGAGGAGATAAGAGCGCTTGCTGTGCCTCCTGTACCTTGGGATGTAAAGCTTTCAGAATGGTTCAACGCACATATCAGACCTCTTGAGAAGCACAGAAGTTATGCTCATCCAAGCAGAAGACAGAGCTGTACACCTGATATTCCAAGAGCAAGATACGTTGTTACAGAGAGCCAGGAAGCATCAAGAACTTTTGGGGTAATCATCGACACTTCAGGTTCTATGGCACCTTCAGATATCGGTAAGGCCCTGGGTGCAGTGGCAAGCTATTCTGCAGCAAGAGATGTTTCTGCAGCAAGAGTAATATTCTGTGATGCGGATGCTTATGACGCTGGTTATATGACACCGGATGATATCGCTGGAAGAGTAAAGGTTATTGGAAGAGGTGGCACCAGGCTTCAACCTGCAATTGACATGCTTCAGAACGCAAAGGATTTTCCAAAGGATGGTCCAATCCTCATTATCACAGATGGCGAGATTGACCAGCACCTTGATATAAAGAGGGAACATGCATATATCATGCCTGTTGGGTGCAGGCTTCCTTTCAAGGCAAAGGGCGAAGTTTTCTATATGTAAAAATGGTATGATGAGCTTTAATGCCCGATGTAGCCTAAGACTCGGCAAGTAGGCAAGAATATGGTAGACATATAGTGTCTTTGCTGTTCTGTATAATAGAATCATAAGGAACTGACAACGCGCTTAAAGAGGAGAGAAGAATGTTAGGAGCTATTATCGGTGATGTATACGGGAGCATATATGAATTTGACAATGAAAAAGACAAAAGCAAGATAAAGCTGAGCAGATTCAGCACCCCAACAGACGACAGCATAATGACAATAGCTATATCTAAAGCACTTTTGATATGCTACGACGAGCTTATTAGCAAGACCAAAGATTATGAAAAGCATTTTTATGATAAATGCGAAGAAGTAATGGTTGCTTATGGTAACGCATATTCACGTAAGGGTTATGGCGGGCGTTTTAGAAAATGGCTGGTTGATCCAAACAGAAAACCCTATGGAAGTTATGGTAATGGCTCTGGTATGAGAGTATCACCAGTTGGATGGATGTTTGATTCCCTGGAAGATACTCTTAACATAGCAAGGATAACAGCTGAGCCTACTCATAATCACCCAGAGGGAATAAAAGGTGCTCAGGCAATAGCGGCAGGAATATATCTTCTTAGGAGTGGTAAAACCAAGGAGGAAGTGAAGGCATATATCTCAGAAACATTTGACTATGACCTGGACAGAAAGCTTGATGCCATCAAAAAGAACTATAGATTTGAGGTTTCATGTCAAAAATCTGTTCCAGAAGCAATTATTGCCTTCCTGGAAGGCGAGTCATATGAGGAAGTCATTCTCAATGCTATCTCTCTAGGTGGAGATAGCGACACAATAGCATGCATGGCAGGTGCTCTTGCAGAAGTTGTATATAAGATCCCAAATCATATGAGAGTGGGTGTGATTGAAAATATTGCAAATCAGCATGAGCTAAAGCCAAGAGACTTTGAGTTCTATAACAAAGTAGTTGTTAAGAAGAAAAACCCTGATTTCCAAGAGCCACCGGTTGAGTTTGAGTATAGTAAATTCAATCCTTTAGAGTACTTGAAGGAATTAGGATTAGGAAGGAATCTGGAATGAACGCAAGTGATGTTATAAATAGGATAGCTGAATACTTTGACAAGGAAGAATTGAAATATGATTACAATGAAGAACTAATGCGTTTTGACTATGGTTTCTGCATAGATAACGAGATCGTTCAGAAGGCGGATTGCCTAATCCTTGTTGATTCAGACGGAGATGATTGCCAGATTGTGGGATATCCAAACATAAAAGCTAAGCCAGAAACCAAGAAAGAATTGGAATCTCTTTTGTTTGGAATTAACTGCAATATGTTCCGTGGTATGTGGCAGTTATGCAAAGATGAAGTTCGCTACATAAGGAGTCTGGCATTGGAAGGAGATGCAGTTCTTACGGATGAGATGCTTGATATTGCTGTATTTAGCGTACCAAATATCATAGCAAAATATGCAGATTCGATGATAGCAGTAGTGATGGGATATTCTACTGCAGATGATGAACTGAAAAAGTTGTACGAAGAAGAGGATACCGAAGACCAGAGTGAAGAGGCAGAGGAAAACTCCAATCAGACAGAGTACGACTTTGATGAACTTGAAAGCATTTTATTATGGGTAAAAGGTGATAAGGATGAAGGAGATAACAGGAAAGTATAATACCGCAAAGGTCTTCACAGATAACTGCGAAGATGTTTGTGTTGAGCAGATAAGAGACTTACTGGATCAGGAACCATTCCGTGATTCAAAGGTAAGAATCATGCCTGACTGCCATGCCGGAAAGAGTTGTGTCATTGGTTTTACAGCTGATTTGGGAGACAAGATCATTCCCAATGTGGTAGGAGTTGATATTGGCTGCGGAATGTTGACAGTAGAACTTGGCAAGGAAGCCATCGACTTTGACAGGCTTGATAAGGTTATAAGGCAATATGTTCCTTCCGGAAGAGAAGTTAATGAAGGACGTCTTATGAGATTTCCCAAGCTTCAGGAGATGAAGTGCTACCGTGAGCTTCAGGACACTAAGAAGATGGAAAGAGCTATTGGCTCACTTGGCGGTGGAAATCATTTCATCGAGATTGACAGGGATGATGATGGAAACCATTACCTTGTAATCCATACCGGAAGCAGAATGCTGGGAACAAGAGTCTGCGAGATCTATCAGAAGATGGCGGTTGGCCTCCACACTGGCAAGGAAGCACTTTGGGATGAAGAGGACAGGATTAAGAGAGAGTATAAGGCTGCAGGTAGAAGATCAGAAATTCAGGAAGTGATCAAGGAACTTCACCGTAACTTTAGACAGACCACTCCGGATCTTCCGCTTGACCTATGCTTCTTGCATGGAAAGTACAGTCAGGACTATTTATATGATATGAAGATTTGCCAGGAATTTGCTGATGAGAACAGGCACATGATTGCTAGGATGATCATTGATAACTATGGATTCAAGCCTCTTGGAGAGTTCACTACAGTTCATAACTATATTGATCATGATAGTAACATAGTAAGAAAGGGCGCTGTTTCAGCGAAGAAGGATGAAAGGCTCATTATTCCCATCAATATGAGAGATGGCTCTCTGATTTGTGTCGGAAAGGGCAATGATGATTGGAATCAGTCAGCTCCTCATGGTGCTGGAAGAAGGTTCTCTAGGACAGAGGCTTTCAATAGATTCACAGTAGAAGAGTTCGAGAAGGCTATGAGTGATGCTGGAATCTACACTACATGCGTTAATCATTCAACGCTGGACGAGAGTCCATTTGCTTATAAGGGAATGGGAGATATAGTTGATAATATTGAGCCTACAGCTGATATTGTGAAGATCATAAAGCCGGTATATAACTTCAAGGCTAACAGTACTACAGTCAAGAAGACTACAAGACAGATTGAGAAGGAAAGTGAAAACGAAAGTTCTAATGACGAGTAATGTTTGCTAATGCGTTCAAATTGATTTAAAAAAGCGAGCGCAACAATTTATAAACACCTCATTAAAAAAGAGTGTTTTTACTGTAAAGATGCGGATTTGCAGGCTTGTTAACATTGACACATTTTGTCCGTCTCACTAATATTATTTTATAGGAATTCTTGGCAAAGCAGCCGAAAGACTGTGACGTAAAACTATTAGGGCCTTTAACATGGTAGCCAGTTGTTAAAGAATTTTGCATCGTCAGGAATGGCGGTGCTTTTTTGGTTGACAATGGAGATTAGGAGGAAGAAATATGCTTGATAGGCAAACAAATGCAAATAAAGCAAAATTAGCGTTGATGGTGGCAGAAAAATATGGTTTTGACGACATTGTAACTGGTCTTAAGCAATTTGAAAAAATTAATGAAAATTATAAAGCGCATATTCTTCTGATTGGAGGATATAGTGCTGGAAAATCAGCGTTACTAAACAAGTTTATTGGAAAGGATGTACTTGTAGAGAATCAAGGACCAGAAACAAATGTTGCTACCGAACTATATTATTCTGTAGATGAAAAAATACTTGCCAATAATATTGATGGCACAGTAGAGGAGATTTCGTCGCCGGATAGCGTAGATGTCTCAAAGACCAGAAACATAAAATACTATATCAATAGCGAAAACATAAGGACACAGAATGAATATGTTATTGTTGATACTCCAGGATTTGATTCTGGAATCGAAGCGCATAATAAAGCGCTTATGCAGTACATCGACAGGGGAACAGCATTCATTCTGGTTATAGATTGTGAAAAAGGGACAATTTCAGATAGTGCTTTAGACTTTTTGAATGAGGCTATGAGGTATAGCACAAATATTTCGGTAATAATTAATAAGTGTGATAAAAAAACACCACAAGAAGTTCAAGACATTAAAAATCACATTGAGGAATTGCTACTTGGGTTCTGCGGAGTTGAATTCAATGTCGTTTGTACGTCAATTCATGATCCTGAAGTGACGAGTCAAATCAAATCAGTAATACAAAGTTTTGATTCACGTAAAATGTATGAACAATATGTTACTGCGAGGCTACAGACATTATTGGATTCTTTATTAGCTTCGCTACGTCTTTTGAAGGAAAAACAAAAATGTGACACATATGAGATAGATGAAGAGATTCGTAATAGAGAATATGCAAAAGAGAAACTTCTTGAGCAAATAGCGTCACAGAAAAAAAGGCTAAGTATTAAGCTCCACAATGAGGTAAAAGAGAAAATTCTTAGTAAGATGCATAGTCAACTTATGGTAAATGCTCCTATTTTGGCAGATGCATATAAAGGAGGGGTAGAATTATTTCAACAGAGAATAATTGAAATAATTCGTCCCATACTGATAACTGAAGTAGAGGGATATTCTGCAGTAGCCTGCGATGATTTTATTAAGCATCTAAATTATAGCTCGCTTGAAAATGTTAAGAATTCAGAAGAGATTGCGGAAATCGTTAATAATGTATACAACAAGATAGTATCTCTTAATGAGGCTCAAAATTTGCTGTGTACAAATATAGATTCAAGCGTAGGAGATGACGAGACCAGGCGTAAGGTTAAAGCTGCCTACAAAACAATAACATCATTGTTGGCTATCACCACAGAGGTCGTAGCTCCACCACTTGAATTAATTATTGTATTTTTGCCGGATATACTAAAATTCTTGGGAACATTAACCGGGAATACTGAAGAACAGCAGCTTGTTGATGCAATTCAAAAAAAGATTATCCCTCAGGTTATTGCCAAGATTCGTGTAGAGTTAGATAGCTCTCTATCCGATGTTGAGGATGCAATGATTGAGAGTATTAGCTCTAATATAGAAGAGATATTGGAAATAGAGAATGAAGCGCTTGAAATTGCAAAAAAGAGAAAAGAAGAATCGATAGCAGATTATGAATCATTTGTCGCTGAAATAGATGCTGATATTGCTGCGTTACGAAAGTAGGTTACCATGGGTGAAATGAATAGTGAATTATCAGAGAGATTGTTATCAGGACTAAGGGAGTTTAAGGGGTTTTACACTCAAGATTATTATTATGAATTTGAAGATAGAATAACAGGTATAGCTTCGCAAATAGAGGAATCAAGGCGGAAGGGACGGCTGCTAAAAATAGGAATAGTTGGTGAGGTAAAGGCTGGGAAATCATCTTTTCTTAATGCGTTGCTTTTTGATGGAGAGGACATATTGCCTAAAGCAAGTACGCCAATGACAGCAGCACTGACAAAGATTACATATTCAGAGACTCAATCTGCGAAAATTGTTTTTTACAGTGAAAACGAATGGGAAAAAATAAAAATGTTGTCTCATGAATATGATGAATCATTTGAAGCAATGTATGTGGATTATTGTAAAAAGCATGAAGAACAGCAAGCTCGGCTGCAAATGAATAGCATGGAAAATGTTGGATTCTATAATTATCAACCTCCGAAAACAAAAGAGGAGATGAAGATATCATTTGATAAACGTATTCCGTTAAAGCAAAAAGCATGCAAAGAACTTGTAGTAATGGCTGAGAGTAAAAAAATAGGCATCAATGAACTTTTAGGCAAAGAGCCTACAATTGAAATAAGAAATATGCAACAGGAGCTTCAGGATTATATTGGAGTAGATGGAAAATACACTCCTATTGTGAAGCATGTTGAATTGGAAATGAATAATGAAGTGCTTAAGGATATAGAAATAGTTGATACGCCTGGATTAAATGACCCAATTGTAAGTAGAAGTGAAAAGACAAAAACATTTCTACGAGATTGTGATGTTGTTTTCTTGCTGAGTTATTGTGGAGAGTTCCTGACACAAGATGACATTTCGTTCATGTGTGAGACTTTACCGAACGAAGGAGTGGAGAACATCATAATTGTCGGAAGCAAATTTGACTCGGGGATTTTAGATGATAATAAGTCAACAGATTATCGAATGGCGGCAAAATCATCAGCAAGAATCTATAGAGAGCAAGCAGAAAATAATATTAATAGATGTATAAATGGGGGATATAGAAATGAGACTGTTATTAAAATTAAGGAATCATTACCACCATGTTTTGTTTCTTCTGTTTTGTTTTCTTGTGCTGTAAAGAAGAAAACAAAACAGGGTTATTCTGAGCTCGAGGCACATATAGTAAATAGACTTAGAGAGCAATTCTCTGATTTTGTTGATGATGAGAGCACTCTTTTATCGTTATCTGGGATATTGGAAATAAAACAAAACAAATTAAAGAGAATAAAAGATGATAAACAGGCAATAATTGAACAGAAGAATGCAAACATTGTTGCTAATGGGAAAAATGCATTGCTAAAAATTTTGGAAGATATAAATATTCAAGCATTACAGAACCAGGAGGATTTGAGGAATTACGACAAAGATCAGTTGGAGAAAAAACTAAAGGCCTTGCAGACAAAACTAAATACTATGAGAAGGGAAATAAAGAATATTTTTGAAAGAAGCGCTGTTGACGCAGAAAAGTTTTTAACTGGGTTAAAAGTGTCAATAGAAAAAGAAATTGATAATTATATTGGCTTTGATGTAGAAACAAAAGTACATACTGAGGAAGGCACATATAGTTATGGTTTTTTGGGAGTCATGAAAGGAAGATATACACAAGAGATTACAACTTATCACGCAAATATATCTGATGTCATTACTAACCTTCGACAATATATTAGCAGATGTAAAGAACTGTCAAATAGTGAATTCGAGAAAATAATCAATATCAATACTCTTAAAGAGGAAGTTAAAACAACGGTAATTGGTGCTTTTGAACTTGGGGATAAGGACTTTAACGAAAACGATGTACTTATTCCATTAGAAATAGTTATTAAAAAAATCCAGATTCCTCAAATTGAAATTGAGGTCTCTGAATTTGAACCTATTATTATAGACGCATTTTCTGGTGCTTCTGTTACAAACGAGACAATACATGAATTACAACTTCTTGAAAATAAGGCTTTATCTAAAATTTCTGAACGCGTGAAGCAAGAAATTGATAAATGCCAACAGAAAGTTGAAAATTTGATGTCAGAGCAAGCAGCTACTTTCGTGGATAATATAATTCGATTATTGACAGATAATATTGAGACACTTAGAACACAAATTGATAATAAGGAGAATGCTATCAGGCAATACGAAACATTATGCAACATGATAATAGAATACAAAGCAGCAGTAAAGGACATGGAGTTATAGAATGGGATTGTTTGATGATGTTGTCGTAGAAAACGTTCTTAATGGGGATGTTAATGACTATGAAGATAATAAAATACTATCAAATAAAGAGAATGCGTTAAAGCTGATTTCTAAAGTGCTAGAAATTAAAAAAGGCAGATATTATCAATTAAGTAGAATAGATAGATTGGATAATATGATAGATGATGCCTTTTTGTCTTCTTTAAAGAAAATCCAAATGGCTAACGAAGCCCAGATTCAGATCGAATTGGCAAAATTAAGCGATAAACTCATGGAGCAAAAAAAATATACTATATTAAGGAATAAGGCGACGATAGGCATTGGAGGAAAGTTTAGTGCTGGAAAATCAAAGTTTATTAATTCGTTACTGAAATCGGGAGAGGAATTCTTGCCGGAAGATCAAAACCCGACCACTTCTATTCCAACATATATGATTTATGGAGAGAATGAAGAAATAAAAGCATTTACAAGAGATGATAATGAAGTTCTACTTAGTATAGAAGAAATGCAAGCTTTAACGCACAAGTTTTTCAAAGAATATCATATTGGTTTTTCTTCCTTTATCGATAGTCTTGTAATTGTAAACCCTGATCTCCCATACAAGGAGTTAGCCTTTTTAGATACTCCAGGATATAGCAAAGCAGATGAGATTGGAAAGGGAAGAACACAACGAGAACTGTCTGATAAAAATCGAGCTTATGAACAATTAAGAAGCGTAGATTATTTGATTTGGCTTGTAGATATAGAAAACGGAACCTTAGTTACGACGGATATAGATTTCATTCTAAAAGTCGGGGTTAGGACGCCAATTCTTATTGTTGCTAATAAGTCTGATAAAAAGAGTGAAAATGAAATAGCTTCAATTTTGGACGAAATAAAAAACAGTGCTATTGGCGCAGGCATTAACTTATATGATGTAACTGCATATTCTTCACGAAATGGTCAGGAATGGCATGATAAAGGAGTTATTAGTGGCTTTTTTGAGTATGCTTTGAACAACCCCATAAAAAAGGACGACATTATAGCAAGAATTGAAGATATTTCAGATGGAATTTCAGCGGAATTGAAAAGTAAAATTGAACACAAAACTAAAGAACGAAATGCGTTATGCGATATTATCTATAGGTCCGATAATATTTTGGAAATAAAATCATTGGTTGATTTGTATGGGGATTCTATGGAGTCTCTAAGGAGCATGAAACAATGTCGAACTGAATATAACAGGACGATAAGAAAGATTAAAAATTTGTTGAAAGAACAGTATTTAGGGGAATAATATGGATGATGCAAAGCGATATTTAGATGTTATTGCAAAGCTTATGAATGAAGAAGAAAATGAGGCGTCTTTATTAGAGGCAAAATATAATCAACTTTATGATTACATCCATGAGGACCTGGCGGATGGACTTGATCAAGGATCATATACCGCAAATTCAGACATTATCAGAAAACTAGATGAACTACTAAAGAAGTATAGAATCTTCAATGCGATTCCAGAATTAGCTGAAAAGCATCTTTTTGTGGTGCGTGGTGACTCATATTATATAGAAAAGATAATAATGAGCAAAGTATTACCAAACTGTTCATGGATAAAACACAACAATAATGTTCCCATCATCATTGTAAATGGTCAGAAAAGTAACAGCGGGTTATGGGTTTTGACATACATGAATAAGCTTGTACATATCAATAGGAATGAATACTTTTGCATTACAAAAGAGCTATTCAAACAGAACATTGAAATCAGAAAACTCGTAAAAGGTTTTTTAGTTTATGCACCTTACAAATATGAAGAACTAAATTTCATGCTTGTCCCTGGGTATACCGAAGACAATAATGATATCTGTGAAGGGTTGATGGGAAATGGATTAAAAGAATATTTGTTAATAGATCCTGATAAAAAATGGGAAAGAAGTAGTAATAGGACTCTTTTGGGAGAAAGGTTTTTATTATGCCAAGATAAGAGTGCTTTGATCAAAACTAATAGTTTGTTATATGACCGTTTTGAATCTTTTGAATATGATGATATTTATAACTTATTGAATCAGCAGAATACAAAAGTAATCAATTTCAATATTGAAAGCCAGATGCTAGAAATCTTAATGGATGCTCAGATTTACTATCATGATTCGATCAAGAGAGTTACTGGCTTAATTGAACGTCTGACTAAAGATTCATTTATGCTGAATGATGTAAAAGTTAAAGGTCAAGTATCTGAGTATAGAAAGAAGGCTGTTGATAGCAAAAAAGATTTGGAACGCGGCAAAAATACATTGACAGAATTAATGAATAATATTGTATGTCTGACTTCAGAATATGAGAGATTGTTTTCAGATGCTCTAATGCATGATTTGGGTGAAGGTATTGATGCAAATGATTATATCTCTACACTCTTATGTGTTTTTTTTAAATCTATTAGGGCTGAGAATTACAACGAAGCAAAAAAATGTGTATTCCGTTTGAAACGTGCCAATTATCCTTTTATTGAGATTTTTGATGAATATTTAAACGTAAAAAAGGGAGGAGAAATATCCTCTAAATGTAAAAGTATATTATTAGAAGTATTAGAACCTTCATGGGAAATTGCAAAAATAAAAATTGATTTATCTAATCAGTTGAAACTTAACTACAAAGATTTAAAGGACCTTGTGAGATATGTAGATGGACACTATGATTTGGGAAAAGAGTATTTCTTTTTAGCCAAAAGAGAGATTGATGAAAAAAACTATTTATCAGCTAAATTTTATCTGGATAAGGCACTGGAATATGATTATCCAAAAGCGGGCGAAGAACTAATAAAGTTGGCCCAAAAAGATGATAGCGTTGGTGTTGACATAGAAGAATTGGCTGAGAATCTTGTTCCAGAGGCAAATTTTATAGTGGGAAGCGAAAATGTTATAGCGCACCCACGCAAGGGGCTTACAAATCTCAAAATGGCTGCGTCTAATGAACATTACGGCGCTATAAAGATGGTTGCTGAGATGCTGTTTTCTGATTGCCGTGAAATCACGTGGCAGGAAATGGAGAAAGAAACTAATAAACAAAAAATATGCAACGTTATACGTTTATATGGATATCTTAGGAAGGTAAGTAATAGCGAGGATGATAAACCGCTGTTTGAACTTAGGCTGGGGTTAATGTATCTTAAGCTGAATGATTATTTAAGGGCTTATGAGTATTTAAAGAATTTAAAAGATTTCGAGGCGCAGTATCAATGTGCTAAAATGTACCAATACGGAAATGGCGTAGCAAAGGATTTAAAACAGGCGTTGAAGCATTATTCGAACTGTGCTCCATCGTATAGGGATTCTAAATCACAAATTGCAAAAATAAAAGAATTACTCAATACTGACACTTCAGGTACTAGTCATATCAAATCATATTCTGCTGATAAAACATATAAGGCGGAATCTACGACGACAAGTTCATCTAGTAGTTTTTGCTTTATTACAACAGCTGCCTGCCTTGCTCTTAATGAAAGCAAGGATTGTCAACAATTGAACGTACTACGATGGTTTAGAGATACACATATTTTAGCGAAGGATAGAATGGGAAAATCATTGGTTGAAGAATACTACAGGATTGGCCCAGAGATTATTAAGTGTATAGATAGAGACTGGAATCCAAAAGCTTTATATCTAGAGCTATGGGAAGATTATATAGCGCCTAGTTGTCAATTAATTAATGAACAGAAATGGGATGAAGCAAAGTGGCTATATATAAATATGGTAAAAACGCTTTGCGAGACATACTCTATTAGAGTTGTTGATACAATTAGTGAGCATTATGGCATCAATATGGAGAAAAATGATGGACAAAGAAGCAAAAAATCTAAGAACCCTTGACATGTACGTTCGTTTATGTGAGGGGAAAGTCCTGAACAAACATGAAGAAGCTCTCCGATTCGGTGTCGATGAGCGTTCTATTCAGCGCGATTTAAATGGAATCCGAGAATATCTTGCTGATCATGCTGGTGAGTCAAAAGGCGTACGCGAAATTGTTTACGACCGCTCTAAAGAAGGTTTTGTCATGACTGGTTCTGATGGATCTCTTATGTCAAACGACGAGATACTTGCGGTGAGTAAGATTCTTCTTGAAAGCAGGGCTTTTACCAAAAAGGAAATCAGCGTCATCCTAGATAAGCTTATATCGGGGTGTGTACCACAAAAGAACATAAAGCTCGTTTCTGATCTTGTTTCCAATGAAAAATATCATTATGTAGAGTTGCATCATAAATCTACTGTCAAAGATAAGCTATGGGCACTTGGAGAAGAAATAAAGCAGACCAATCTTCTCGAAATAACCTATGCAAAGCAGATTGCATCAAAAGAAGTTGTTACTCGTGTCATTCAACCACTTGCCATCATTTTTTCTGAGTATTATTTCTATCTTAATGCTTTTATTGTAGAGAAAAATGATGATGGAGAGTATATAAAGAAGTATGATTATCCCGCTATTTTTCGCATTGATAGAATAAAAAACTATCGCGAGATAGGAGAGAAGTTTGCCATCATCTATTCCAATCGATTTGAAGAGGGTGAGTTTAGAAAAAAAGTTCAGTTCATGTTTCCAGGCAAGCTGATGCGTCTTCAGTTTAAGTATACTGGACGAAGTCTAGAAGCAATACTGGATAGATTGCCAACAGCGAAGGTTGTTTCTGAAGATGGGGAATCGAGTTTAATAGAGGCGGAAGTATATGGCAAGGGTATTATTATGTGGCTTTTGAGCCAAGGACGTTCTATAGAGATTGTTCGCCCTAAAGAGATGAGAGAGGAATTTAAACAAATATTGGAAGATATGCTTTCAATGTATAATTAATCGTTTTTTTTCGTTTTTTCTACGTCCTCCGACAGTAATGGCCCAATAATCTCTGTTAATCCCGGAAGGTACTCCATGTAAGTATTGTGAGCAGAATTATAATATGTAAAAGCCCGGATATTTACATCATGTGTAAGTTCCTCCAAAGCTGTATCAAGACCAGATGTATGATATAGTTCTTTGTAGTAACTAATTGGAAAAAGCCTGTAATAATCATGGTTATCCAATAATTCTTTTGCCAACATAGATTCAAAAGAATCGTTGCTTTCGCGCATAAACAGATTTATTTTAGAATAAGCTTGAAGAAGTTTTGATATGGCTTGATAGTCATCCATACCGTCTGTATAAAGCTCGATTGCTTCATCTATATGCTGCATGTAATAATTCAAAGTAAAAGAAACAATTGAAGTCTCTGATTCTGAATCAAACAGATCAGAGGCTTTTTTGTATGCCTGTTTTATGATCTCCGAAGAATTTGTCTCGCTGGCATAGTCATTCCGGGAGAAAGTATACTCGGAAGCAAGTTTTTCGCTCAGAGTATTACTTATTTTTTGTGATATTTGGCTGTTGTTTTTCATATCTGTATTATATTTTTTCACCTGGACATTATACGTCTTGGACTGATGATATATTTGCCTTACCACTAAAACAACAGAAGCTAATAATTGTGGGAAGGAGTACTATAGATGGTTCTGAGCAACATTCCAATAAAAGTCATGAACAATGAAATAATGTGGAACACCTTACGAAGAGATAAAGGTTGGAAATTAGAGCAAAACATTATAACAGGTCATGCGCGGATATTAAATCCAGAGGATATCAGGCTTGCTTGGGGTAGCGTTCAGGATATGACGGAAGCCTTTGATCAATTTGTAAAGCCTTGGAAGGGATGTAAAAAGGGTGACATCATTGCAGTTCAAAGAATTGGCGGTGTTTACTCACATTATGCCGTGTACATAGGATACGGTAAAGTTATTCATTACGGAATGGATACTACAGCGGATGACAAAAGCAGATGGATATGTACTATTCATAAGGCTGATTTTTCAGAATTTCTCGGAACAGATACCTGTTATGAGGTTTTGAGTTTTCCTGAGGATGGCTCCGATCCTATACATAAAAGCATAAATCTCTTTTCGCAAAATGGAACCCTTAGCTTCCGCAGTACTTTTCGAATTTTTCCAGAGCTCAAGGCGATGCTAAGGCATCTAAAAGGATATCATCTATATTCTGCAAAAGAAACTGTAGACCGTGCCTATACTCGACTTGGCGAGGATGAATACAGCCTGGCATTCAACAATTGCGAACACTTTGCGTTGTGGTGTAAGACAGGACTACGCGAGTCATCGCAGGTAGATGATTTTTGGAAAAGGTTTTGGGTAGGACGAAGCATTTTAGTATAAAAGGAGGTCAATTGATAATGGAAGAAAACGTTACAATGAATGCAACTGAAAACGTGGAGGCACCTAAGAAGAGCATCTATTCTCTGATAGAGGAAGACATCCTTGCGCGAGATTTGGATGAAAAGACTAAAGAGAAGAAGCTCAAGAAGCTAGAGAAACTCAAAAAACAACAAGTAAACATTATGCTCGTAGGCGCGACAGGAAGCGGCAAAAGCTCAACAGTAAATGCGCTGTTTGACATGAACCTCGCTAAGGTGGGCGAAGGAGCAGATCCTGAGACCACAGGAATTTCTCAGTACCAGTTTGAGAACCTGACGGTTTGGGATACTCCCGGTCTTGGAGATGGTGTCGAGAGAGATCAAGAGATTGCTGATGACATCCTTTTGAAGCTACAGGAAAAGGATGAAGACGGCAAGCAAGTGATTGATATGGCGGTTGTTGTCATGGATGCTTCTACCAAGGATTTCGGAAGCTATTATACATTACTTAATGATGTACTAATCCCTGAGTTTGGTGACGACGCAAATAAGAGAATAATAATTGCATTGAATCAGGCGGACATCGCTATGAAAGGAACGCACTGGAATGAAGAGCTGAATGAGCCTGATGAAGTACTATCTGCCTTCCTCAAGAAGAAGGCAGCTTCTGTAAGAGCAAGGATTAAAGAGAACACGGGACTTGATGTTAAGCCTGTCTGCTATTGTGCAGGTTTCTTTGAGAATGGTAGTCAGAGAAAGCCCTATAACCTCGCAAAACTTCTCTACTTCATTGTGAAGGCTGCGCCAAAAGCTAAAAGACTCAACATTGCCGCCAATGTTAATGCAGACGAAGACAACTGGGAGTTCAACGAGAACTATGAATATACCAGCAGGCTTAACCGCGATTTTGGTGAGATTATCCTTTCCTGCATTGATGAAGGAATCGAGAATGGAGTTGAGCTGGGAGAAGAACTTCTTGGAATTCCTGGCATTATCATAGGTGGAATTGTCGGTGCTGCAGCTGGTGGTGTAAGAGGTGTGTTTGAGGCAGTATTCTAAAGAAATAGGGGTGGCGCTTCTATGGGGAATAAGAGTAGTACTGAAATCCCTATAGAAGCGACTACATCGGAAGCAAGCCTAGGCTAAGTAGTTTTTTAGAGGTTCGATAAATATTTTATACGACGTATTTTGATATGCTTTTGAGGAGTAAAAACATGCCAAAGTCAACAGAAAAAGCCGCGAGACTATTATGTATAAACGAGTATCTGAGAAGTGGGAAACAAATAAATCTTCAATCACTTGCGACTGAATTCAGGGTTAGCAAACGAACTATACAGCGAGATTTGGATGATATTAAAGCTTTCTATGCCAACCAGATTGTTCGGGATGAATCTTACAAAAGTGTCTATTTTGACAATAAAACTAATACATATAGGCTTAAATGAGCGTTTTTGGTATGAGGAAAAGAGTATGTTTGATGTGCTATCAAGAGAAAACTCCTGGATCGCTCCAAAATTGAGTGAACAAGATATCCTGAAAGCCACTGCAGAAGCAAGAAAAATAAATGAGAGAGTAGCACTGCTTACGTTTATAATGATAGAACCTTACATTGACTTGCTTTTTGTGGAGATAATTGATCCAGAAGACAAGATATTTAATGTCTCAAGGTTTACATTTCATGAAGGGTTATCTTGGAGTGCTGAAGAAGAGGGGCAGTTCGAAAGAAAATGTCTAAAAAGCGAGTATCCACTGCGCTTTTGTTCTGCTGATTTTGACCATATCTACAAGTACTATTCAGAATTGCATCCGCAATGGCACTTAAAAAGATATTACACTCATGAAATGCGTCTTTTAGATCATATCCACCACTGCATGACTCAGAACACAATCAAAGAGCTTCTGTATAAGTCCGGTGTTGATGAGCTGGCCGTGAGGGCTCCTGAAGCACATGAAATCAATCTTCTGGCAACAAATCCATCGGAAATCTATGATCATGTTCCCATGCGAGTCATCAGAGCCGTGAATACTGAGTACGGCGCCGAGTTACTGGCAAACAAAGAATACCGGGAATATCTAAAACAGTTGAACAGCCAGTATCCTGATATCTTCAAAGATCCTTTGAACGATGCCCAATGCGAGTATCTTTTGCGACTGAAAAAGGGAAATCTTACCAATCCAGAGATATATAGGCTATTCTTGTCGAAAAAGCCAAAGTTGACCAACATCTGGATCCATGCACAGTTTTTAAGATTTATGTATTCTGAGGCAGCGCAGAAAACGCTTAATGAAAGAGCTAAAGCACTTGTGAAGGTTGATCCATTTTATGCAACATATTTGCCCAAGTTAGATTCTTCTAAGATTTCAGAACTTCTTCATTATCTGACAACTTACAGGAAAGACCTTGATAAGGATATTCGAAGATCCAATAGAAAAAGAGATTACAACTGGCAGGAGCGCTATGATGGCTATGTTATCAGATATCCTCAGACAATAAACGATTTTTGCAAAGAATCTATATACATGAGTAATTGCCTGATGACATATCTTGAGGCTTACATCGAAAATGATACGACCATTATGTTCCTTAGACGGGAAGATAACATATATGAGCCCTTCATTACGCTTGAAATCTATGATCAGGAACTTACTCAAGCCTACCACAGATTTAATACTGAATGCTCAGAAGAAGAGTGGAAGTGGATAAGAGAATTCTGCTTTAGGCACGACATAAATTGTGACTTATAGATAAGGGGAGTTTTCGATGATATCAGACATGAGGTTTAGGACCTCCAAAATACTCGTAATTGGTTTTGGAGAAATAGGTAAGAAGGTAACAGATAAGATACAACAGGATGATTTAGTCGACGTTGACACAGTTTTTGTTAATTCTGGGAAGATTGTTCTTAGACTTAATCAGATGTGGAACCCTGATAATTTCAATGGGGCAGAAATGATCATTATCGTTTTTGATTCCGCTGAAGATAATGAGGGGCTGTCATATATTGCTGCAAGTGCCAGAGATAAGGGGATTCTTGTATTAGGCATGGGAACAAGATCCTTTTTCCCATATAAAGATGAGGACAAAGCTTGTACCGAAGCTATTTCTTGTGGTATTGACGCTCTGAACATTATTTATAAAGATAAAACAGTAGAATATTATTCCGGAAAACAATGCATAAGCAAAAATTATTCTGCCGAGAGGGCCATAATTGGATCGATACAGCAGATTGTTCTCATGATGAATGTTCCAAATGTGATAAACATCGACATTGAGGATTTCAGCAATTTTATGCAGGAAGCGGGCATTATTCATATTGGAAATGGGTATGGCATCGGTGATAATAAGGCCGAAGAAGCAGTGCTCATGGCTTTAGATTCTTGTTCAAGTTCTCCGGATATCCGTAAAGCAACAAGATGGATTTGCTCAGTATTTGGTGACATAACACTTACAGATGCATCAGATGTCAGTGAATATATCAGAAGTTTATCAGGTAAAGATATAGATATTATTTTCGGCGCCAGCTACGACGATAGTCTGGAAGATGTGTGTTATGTTACAATCATTGCTGCGGATTTTGCTGAATCCCCAGTTATTTGTCCTGCTTGTTCCTCCAGTTCCTTGACTCCTTAACCGCTTCCTCCTTATCACTGGCTCGGGCGTAGATGTTGGTGGCAGCCATGGACTTATGACCCATGCGCTGCTGGAGGACCAGGATGTTTTTTTCATGCTTATAAAATTCCATGGCAAAACTGGAACGGAGTTTGTGAACGCTGATATCACTGCGGTTTAGGGAGGCTTTGACGTACTTTTTGAGCATCTGCTGAATCTCGCGGATGGAGAGCCTGGTGCCTTCCAGGGTAATAAAGAGAGGAGTACCCTCCTTAAACTTCTCGCCCTTCATCTCCCGTGAATCAAGATATGCCCTGAGATAATCTTTGGATTCATCAGAAAAATACACCTTACTGGTGTTGTTGCTTCTCTTGTGACCTTTTCTAAGGGCGTTGACATAGCACTCATTTTTCTCTGGGTGATAAGGGTTCTCGAAGATCACCACGTCATCCACATCAAGAGCCTGCAGCTCGGAAACTCTAAGTCCGGTATCGAGGAAAAGAAATACAATCGCCAGGTCACGTTCTTTATATTTCTCATGATAAGCCTGTTGTTTCTTGGTCAGGCCGGTTCCATTCTTAATACAATCCAGAAGTACGTTCTGCTCATCAAAGGTCAGGTATGTTACAGTCTCCGGTAGATCAATCTTAATTGATGATGATCCTGAAACCGGATTATAATCAAGCTTTCTTTCCGTATTAATAAGATACTCAAAAAGCACAGATATAGAGGTTCTGCGTCTGGCCAGGGTTTTATCTTTGAGATGCTGGTTTTCAGTCATCCAGCTTACAAAGTTATCTATATCTACAGCTGTGATCATCTTAAGATCATCCAGTGACAGCTCTTTTACTGATTTGTCAGGGAAGTAACTATAGAAATTGACTGCATACTCAAAGAAATACCTAAGATCCAGCGCATAGTTCAGCTTTGTAAGCACAGATCTGTTTGCCGATCCGAAGTAAAAGAAATTGTTGGTGAACTCCGGGAGTTCTGCAAGTACAGCATATAGCTTTTCTGAATTGGTCTTTGCAACTGGCTTTTCCATGATAATTACCTCGATTTATACGTCTATAGCTATATTCTACCATCTGGCGCCCATACTTTCAAATATAACTTAAATTATACGCATACGAACAGGTGTTCCCGCGCCTCTATGCCCTCCGCTCAGATACGCTTTATCTCATAGCAGAATCTCAACACGGTTCTTGCATGCTTTGATATGCTGTAAAGAGACAGAAATTCTGTTGGCACTCCAAAACGCTGGTACCGTTTGTCTTCGCCTATTGATTCAAGAACTCTCTTGTTGAAGTCGTAAAGATTTTCCCTGATAAACTCATCAAAGTCAGTAAATGTGAGGGTACTCCTTAATAGGATCTCAACATTTATAAAGTCAAAGGTCTTGGTGTTTTTGTTGCCTGTCTGCCTTACAATATCAGGCTTCGATATCGTAATGATCGGATCATTCATATCATAGCCTGCAAAATAGGTCGTATCGGCAGGAGGAAATGAAAACCTGTCAGGGTCATGCTCAAACATCTCAAGCGCAGTATCAAAGTCTGTTACGTTAAGGTCATCAATAATGACCTTAAGGAACTTTGAAAACATATAGCGCCTCCTGCCTCCGGGAACTGACAGTCTCTTTCGTAGCGACATGTACCTTTCTTGATAACTGTCATCTGTATGGCGCCAGTATATCCTTGGTCCTTTGTCCTCTTTATTGTATTTCCAGATGCCTCTATAATCCTTATAGTAGCTTGTAAATCCCTTGGAGGAATAATCTTCATATATCCTTGTTGCGCTTTTTTCCAACAATTCATCAAGATGATCCCGTAAGTAAACTTCCGCCTTATTTTCCGCATCCACCCAGTTCGCATGTTCATCCAGATAGTAAATGTCTATGAAAACCCCTTTTGCATCAAACTTGTCCCAGAATGAAGGCCAAAATGGTCTTCTGTACGTTTCTGGATTCACCGGAAATTCTAATAAATAATCCCTGCCATCATAATTATAAGTTCCGCTTGCAGTAGCATATTTTCTATATTTGTTTATATCTATTTCAAACATAGGTGTATCCCCATTTTGTGTATTACATAAAAAGCTCTGTATTGCGTTTTCAGAATCCAAAAGTGGATAATTCCACCCTGATAGCAAAAATCTTTGAACGATTTTTAATCGTTTTGAAGCTTCTTGCAAAATGTGTTAATGGTAAGATCATTTTGTTCTGATGGCTTTGCCTTTGGATCAATCAGAATGATGTTAGCATAGAATTCATTTATTCCAATAAATTCACGTAGCTTTGCAAAAGCTTTTTCAGCACCGGCTCCGCTCTGACATGCAAAAGCAGATATTCTCTTTCCGCTAAGTGCTGCCTTGTTCTCTTTTACAAAAGTCCTGATAGGTGGAGTAAAGGTTCCAGCCCATACAGGGAATCCAATTACTACCTGATCATATTCTGAAAGATCTACATTATATGGCTCAAGTTCAGGTGTCTCTGCCATTACAGCGCTCTTGCCACCCCAAAAGAACTTTGAAAAGCCTTTATCTGAATAAGCCTTCTTCGGTACAAGCTTCAGAACATCTGCAGAAAGCTTACCTGAAATTGCATTTACTACATACTCAGTGTTCCCCTCAAGTGAATAATAAACAATAATTGTTTTCATCTCTTTTCCTTTTCCTTTAACATAGCATCCCGTATTGCCATGGCAATGACTTCATCCGGAGCTTTCTTGATAGCTTCAGCCTTAGGATTCTCTTTTATTTTGATTTCAGATTTTGCAGTAGTTGCAGGTAATTTCTTCATAGCAGCTATTTCCCGTAATCAAATCTTCTCAAGATACTTCACCGGTACACTTTTTGTCAGCCAGACTTTATTTGCTGACAGGAAGAATTCATATCCGTCTTTTATCATCTCCCCGGCTTTTACCTTATAAATGACAGACTTGCCGTGTCTTGAACCAACTGTGACAGCGGTGTCATAGTCTTTTGACAGATGCACATACAGCCTGGACTTCGGAATAAGTCCGTCTCTATCTATAGATTCTTCAAACTTTACTGCACTGCCGTGATACAAGATGTCTGGCGGAGTTGCTTTCTCTAGCTCAACATCTACCGGTATAGAATGACCCTGGTTAGCTCTGATCAGAGTTTTATCTTCATTAAAAGAGTACCTTTGCTTGTTGTCAGTTCTGACAATCTCTTCAAGCATTTCCATATTAAAGTCATGGTCCTTGGAAATGCCAGCTATAAGCTCATCGACATTTGCCCATCCATGTTCGTCCAGCGTAATTCCTATTGCTTCAGGCTTGTGCCTGAGTATAAGTGCTATATATTTACTAATCTCTGTTAGACTCATTTTCTGTCTTCCCCTTGTTTTCTATATAATTCAGTACTCCCATCATAGATGAATATGCCAGATCATGTTCTTTTTCCCCAAGACTACGGTACTTCTCAGCCGTCTTGTCCATCAACTGAATCGCATTGGACCAGTCCTCGTCTGTCATTTCACTACTACTCTTGTTTAGAGTTTTTGAAAAGTTCCACAGGTCACTACATATATTATAGAAAAGTTTCTGTTGGTCCATCTTTATCCTTATCTAAATCATTCAAATGCCAAAAGTACTACCTTTTAATTGTAGCAAAAATCCGCCCACAAAGTGAGCGGATCCATAGGGTAATCCAAATTATTAGTAAGAATTACTTCTTGTTTACAGCATCCTTAAGAGCCTTACCAGCTTTGAACTTAGGAACAACTGCTGCAGGAATCTTGATAGCTGCTCCAGTCTGAGGGTTCTTACCAGTTCTTGCTGCTCTCTTTGATGTCTCGAAAGTACCAAATCCAACAAGCTGAACCTTGCCCTTCTTCTTAAGCTCCTTTGATACAACATCAACGAAAGCCTTTACTGCCTTCTCAGAAGCTGCCTTTGAAAGGCCTGTGTCCTTTGCGATTGCTTCAACTAATTCTGTTTTGTTCATTGTGTTCTCTCCTCTCAAAAGAAAATCTTGTATGGAAACCTGACCGTGAAAGCCAAGAAACCTACTAAATGAGCGTAGTACAACTACTGTACCCTGTCAAATAATGTGTTTTGGCGGATTAAAGGTCGTAGCTGCCCTCTACACCATCCATAACAAAGTAAACCTTATTCTCTTCAGGCTTTACAAAGAGATCGATCTTCTTTACTGTTTCAGGATCACCGTTCATGTCATACTTGAGGACATTCTTTGCATTCTGTACAAGCTCGTCATATGAAAGATCCTTGTCAGCATACTGAAGAACTACATTAGCCTTAACATCTGTAGTAGCCTCAGCTTTTTTAGCAGAAGCCTTTTTGCTCTTTGCTTCTTCTGCTTTCTTTGCAACTGTTTCTACCAGCTTAGTAGCTGCGTTAGCGGCCTTGTTAGCTGTAGCCTTTGTGTTTGTCTTTTTTGCCTTTGCCATTTTCATAATCTCCTCTCACAAAAAATATTAACAACGTTGAATCCATAATAGTCCCTTTAACACGCTAATGCAAGGCAGTGACCAAAAGGAAGGTTTGTCTACAACCGATCAAACTCTTATCTGGTTCATGATTTTACCAATGCTGTCATGAAATACCAGATCCGCCTTTCCTTCCATTTTGGTCTTGCCCTTATTGATTATGACAAGGTATTTCCCATGATATATGTGCGCAAGTTGCGCAGCAGATCCGACTTCCAGAGATGTGCCTCCAATAATCAACAAATCCGCATATCTAATCCAGGCAATAGCCTGTTCATAATCATTTTGCGGAAGCAGCTCTCCATATAACGTCACATCGAGCCTGACCATCTTACCGCAATTAGGACAGTGTGGTATTTCTTCGGTGTTTTCAAAGATGAAGTCAGGGCCGTACTCTGTCCGGCAACTTACACAATAACTTCTAAGGGCACTTCCGTGAATCTCACTTACTTTTTTACTGCCAGCCTTCTGATGGAGGCCGTCGATATTCTGAGTAATCACGCCATCAAGTTTGCCCTTTAACTCCATCTCAGCCAGTTTATAATGCACATCGTTTGGCATTATTGTCCTGCAATCAAGATTCTTTCGGAAATAATCAAAAAATACTGCCGGTTTTTTATGGAGACAGTCGTAGCTAAGAAGATACTCCGGACGATATGCGCTAAATTTCTTATCTTTTCTATGATATAACCCATCCTTACTTCTAAAATCCGGGATTCCGCTCTCGGTAGAAACTCCAGCACCTCCCAGGAACACAATATGTTCCGAAGCACTGATCATATCATTAAGCGCCTCAATCTTCTGTTCATCCGTAAGGCCCTGGAAGAATCTTTCTTTTTCTTTAAGTGACGAAAAATCCGGTATCATCGATGTGTCCTTCTATTCTGCTCAAGAATTAATTGTGGTTTAAAATCCAGATAATCTCCTGATACAAGCGAGTACTTTACACCATTATGCATCCCTTTATAGCTATCGTTAAACCTTTCTTTCCCATGGCAGTGGGCATATATTACCTGCTCTGCTCCATATGCCTCAGCCATAAGTGTGAATCTGCTTCTCTTTTCCCATAGAGATGTAGGCGGATAATGAAGAAACATGATGAATTTCTCATATCCTTCTCTTCTTGCAGCCTCAAAAGACTCTTTTAGTCTCTTCGCTTCTCGCTCAACCAGCATATCCGCATGTTCTCTCGTATCAAGACCTTCATAGCAATAGCCCTTTGTCCCTACCAAAGCATAGTCTTTGTAAGTATAAAAATTGTTCTGTAGAAACAGCAGCCTTCCATCATATAACTGATTTAGCTTTTCCGTCTTCTTCGCATCCCAGAACATGTCGTGGTTCCCCCTCAAAAGAATCTTTCTACCGGGAAGATCCTCAATAAACTTCATGTCCTTTTCGCACTCTGACAGATTTCTGCCCCAACTGTGGTCTCCAACCAGTACCAAAGTATCCTCTTCAGTAAGGAGCTTGTTGCAATTCTTCTCTATTTTTCTTTCGTGATTTCTCCATACCTTCCCAAACATATCCATCTTTTTATCCGTCTGGAAGGAAAGATGAAGGTCTCCAAGAGCATATAGTGCCATTTCTTATTCCTTATTAGTTTTGCAAAAGGCGGCACCGGATGGTACCGCCTCTGCTCCAAAGCCCTCCTTGCAGGGCTTGCTTCTCAATTATAACATCGATGCTGACGCCAGAAATGCTCTTCTTTTCGAAGACCTGACCAACACGTTATCATCGCCATAAGGCTGGTCATCATAATCCGGCATAGCAATTTCTTTTGCCTCCATGCCATCAAACTGGGCCTCCGCCCTGATTACGGTAATCTCCTTATCAAGCTGATTCATTATTCTCTTCCCCCTCCAACAAATTCTTTTTTATTTTATCATCTGGGGAAAAAGAAATAACGTCTTGACTTTGTCGATTATGATAAATTCAAAACCATATAAAACACTACACAGATAACGGCAGTACCTGCAACCATCCTCGCATATGCTACCGGCCACTTACCATCCCTGTTAAAACCATAAAAATCTTCCCATCGCTTCTCTTCCGGAGCATAGATCACATTGTACAGATAAAGAGGTGCATACAGCGCAACTGGGATACCCCCAATAAACGAGGCTAAGAAGCTAATCCCTCGCCTCTCAAACACGCACAGGGAGATAATGGCAAGTAGCGGAGTTATCAGATGCATAAACAGATCGGAACCTGATAAAAGAAGCTTATATCCATATATCCTGCCCAGAAAGATTAGCACTGTCAGCATAGTTACAGTAACTGCCGCAGTTCCCATCACCTTCAGGTAATACGCCCAGTCCTTATCTGGGAAAAGACACATGGCCAGAGCCGACACAGCACAGAGCACATTACTCTGAGTTGTAAAATATCTGAAAGCCTTCTTTCCTCTTGCAGGGCTCCACTTACCATTCTCACGGAAGAACCTGACAACCAGGATGAAAGTAAGGACGACAATCGTTATGTTGGTTGCAAAAGAAATGCTTCTAGTGAGGTCTGTCACTTTTCTATCCGAACTCCTGACTCATCATTGTGTAAAGGGTGTGAACTTTATCTTAGAATAATGGTATTTATCTATTACTTTAGACATAGCCGCATCATCAATATCTACACCTACGCCGTTATCGGGATCTGTCTGATAATACAACTGTTGCCCATCTTCAAAAATGACTCCTTCAACAAATTCCAAGTGTTTATTGGTATATGTGTAATACTCCCAAATGGAAGAAGATGCGCCATTGGAACCCTCATTAGCAATCATTCCATTATCGCAAAGATAATATCTGTTACGTCCCCAGCCATCTGCGACATACACTAATTTGCCATTATCAACGGCGAAAATGTCATAGATTATGCTATCCCCTTCGCCATCTCGACTATTGGATCCAAAGAGAAGCTCATCAACACCATCCCCATCTAAATCCATGAGATAGTATCCGAAAATCTCATACGTTCCACTTGCTGTGAGGATTTCATCCAAAGCCGCAAAGTCTTCTTTTTGCTGATTTGTAAACCCATTTCTCCGCCCTTCAGTAACAATTCGGATCAATTCCTCATATACCGTGTAGTCCACACCGTTTCTAGATACTATTGTCACCGAATCAGGTTTGTAGTCTGACGATACACACTTGGGAAGATATACTGAGAAGTCCATACGCCTATGACTGTCATTCTCTGCATCACTCAGATTAAAATAGTCATAATTTGATAGCGAGTCGTCCCAAGTACAATCCACATTATGATAACCATCGTCCAATTTTATGATGTTCCATGCGTGACGTTCTCTGCCTCCCCAGCCATGGCAATTGTAGGTAGGAACATTCAAAAGTTGCATTAGATACTGAAAGCATCTAGCATATCCCGCACAAACCGTATAATTCTGAACAACCGAACTGTAAGCGCTTTGATCAAGGGAATTAAACTGATAGTACAGCTTGTCTACAATCAAGTCATGAATATAAAGCTCTTTTTCGTAATCCGAGCCTAAGCCCTCTGCTCCAGAAGCAAGCTCTTTTGCTGTGCTTTCAAACTTCTCTCTTGAAGCTGGAATATCTGGAAAATTCTTATAGAAATCAAAGTCAAATTCTATTACATTGCCCTGATAGTCATATTGGAAATAATATGATATGTCCACCCAAAACAGCTCCGGATGGTCATCTAGCAAACAACAAAAAGCGCTTTCGACTTCCTTGTCAGTTGTATTAGCATTTATAGGAGCAAACTTCTTATTCTGAGCCAGAGCATTTGCATATAACTGTCTATATAGGGCTTTGCAGCGATCATTTAGCATGTGGTAATAAGGATAAAAAAGCTCATCAAATTCCAGCCCCTCACCAGTCTCACCATAATCAACGCTATTGATAATTTCCTGCGCCTGATCCTCATCTTCTATATCTACAATCTCAGGCTGAGGATCGAGCATATGTGAACTGTCTTCCGGGAAAAAACTGTCCTCATCATCCGTAGGATTTAAAAATGCATCCACAAATTCCGTATAATCAGAATCATTAGCAATGTCATCATCAATTACTGTGTTATCCCAATCATTAACGTAATCGTCATAAGTCAGATCGTAGTTATACGGATGGGCTGTCTCCGGTTCGTTCTCAATTTCAGACTCTTCATCAGGTTTCTCCTCTAGGAGTTCAATTGAAAGCTCCGTTGAACTATCATCAGTAGCCTCATCCTCAGTGTTCTTCTTACTGGATGCGATATTTGCCGCAATATCTTTTAAAGGCTTGGCAATATCCGGATTTACAGCACATAGGCCAATAAAAGCGCATATTAAAACTACTATTGCCAAAATAACAAATAGAATTTTAGAAAGAATATCTTTCATTATCCACCTTCTCTCTCATCCTTGATTCATAAGGCGCTACTATATTTCTAAGTTAGTTTCCTCCCAGTATTCCCTTCAACTTATCCGCAAAGTCTTTTCCTTTTTGCTCCCAGTCAGTTTCTTCTGCTTTCTTTCCCCATTCTGCAGTCTTTTTATTCAAGTTATCCGCAGCATCCTTTCCTTTCTTTTCCCAGTATTCTTCATCACTAAAAAGCTTATTGAGATCCTCTGCCTGCTGTTTAGCTTTTTCTGCAACTTCCGCATTCTTTTTGTCCCAGTCTATGCTATCCATGTAGTCTATCCACTCATCAGACTTTTTCTTTGCATATCCTTCGGGATCACTGTTAATTGCATCTATTACATCGCCATACTTGGATAACCATTCATCAAGTTTTGGAGCATTCTTCCCTATAAGCTTGGCTCCAGAATCAAGCATCCCCTGAGCAGCACTCCTTGCAGCTTTAGCGGCAGCATCTGCCACAGCTTTAGCAGCCACATCCAAAATATGACTATTACATCTCGTATACTCCATTACATTCTCAGTCTGTGTTCCGCCATAAGCAAAAACATATCCATCAATAAAGCTATACGTTCTCGGGCATGTACTCTTAAGATATCCTCCGCACTCTATGTATTCACGAAATGCCTCTGCAAAATACTCTGCAGGCGCAGATTTAGCATATTCATTTGAGCCTCCATCAAACAATGTTGCCTCTGATTTATAAATATCTTGAAAAAGTGCACTTTCGGAAGGCATGTTTTTTGAATAATCAAGGTAATGCCCCATTTCATGGTTAATAGCACTGCCAGCATCTGTATCTGCAAGTATTATCATCTTAGAAAGGCCATGTGTGAATCCAGCGACATATCCTGCACCTGAGACTCCACCAAATGCTGCACTTGCCATGTTTACTGCAGTTACGCTTGTAATCGTTATCGTCCAACCTTCACTCTCAAACTGTTTTCTTAGTGCTGAAGGAAGCATGTTATAGTATTTTTCCGCCTCCGCAGATGCAGATTTACTTGTAGACTGAGAAATTGGGCAAGACGCAAAGACAACAATGCTATTTGCATAAATTGAAATGATAGAACACAAAAGAATAATAGTAATTCTTATCTTTCTCATAACGCCTCCATGCGATAAAAAAGTACATAATACCAATTGTATTTTATCATTTTGCTGTAAAATATCTGTAAACTTGGCATGATAAATTAGTAAACCAATATAAAGTTAAGCCCCATCAGCTGAACAATGGTAGGTTGAATTACACCTACTATTTATATATAATTTAATCATAGAAAGAGAGGTGTTCCCCATGACAGTGGATACAAGTATCATGGTTTCCATTACCGAAGCCAATCGTAATTTTTCAAAAGTAGCTAAACTTGTTGAGGAGAAAGGCGCAGCCCTTATTCTGAAGAATAATACTCCCTGTTTTCTCATAACAGATATAAGAAAAACAGATGAGAATAGCGAAGCCTCTGATGAAGATGTTCTTGCCATTTCTCAGAAGCTAATGGCACAAAACAAAGAAGCTTATGAGGTACTGTCAAAGTGAAAAGACTTACTCAAAAACAAATCCTCATGATGCACAAGCAGCTTGTTGAACAGACTGGTGGCAGCGACAAGGTTTTGAATTATGACCTCTTGGACTCAGCTCTCGAAAATCCATTTCAGACCTTTGATGGAAAAGAGCTATACCCTTCCATCCAGGAAAAAGCTGCCCGATTAGGATACGGACTTATCAAGAACCACTGCATGGAGGATGGCAATAAAAGAATTGGCACTCACGCCATGCTTGTTTTCCTGGCTCTTAACGGTATTGAGCTTCAATACACGCAAAAAGAGCTATACGAGATCATTCTTGATATCGCAGCAAGTAAGAAAGAATACACAGATTTACTAAACTGGGTCATAGGACATCAACTATAGCATTGTCCACATCATTCAATTTTTCAAAAAGAAAAGATGCTGATTATCAATTCACCAGCATCTTTTACTTTAATATATCAAATCCTATTCAATTCTCTTCAGGGGTGGGCTCCCCGTTACCGTCATCCGGTACGTCCTCTTCTTTTCCTGCTCCGTCATCAGTGTTGTTTACCAGAGCATCTTCGTTAGTATCAGCCTCGCTGGTGTCATCATCAGAATTGGTTGTATCATCACTGGAAACATACTCAGCGTTTTCTAGCGCATCTAGTGTGTCTTTTATAGCGTCCTCAGCCATGATTTCCTCCTCAGTCGTAGGGTTTTCCAGTAATTCTCTTTCTGCAGAAGGTATATCAACGACCATGCCTTCCTCAGGATCATCCGAAGCTGCTTGATCCAAGGAATCATCAGCTGACGCCTCTTTGATATTTGACTCCTGATCTGCACCACTTGAGAGATCTACGTTCATTTCACTTTCTGTATCCATAACCGCTTGCTCTTTTTCAACATCAATCAAAGACGAGCTATCCATTTTCAATACGTGGAATTCATCAAACTCTCCAAATCCTCCGCTTCCAGGAAAATGAAATTCATCGTTAGAATTATATCCTGAATGAATTTCATCATTTGGGTTATTGCCTCCTGTATTTGTCTCATCATTACCATTATTGCCACCTATATTTGTCTCATCGTTAGAATTATGGGTTCCATCCGTAATACCTGTCTCCGAGCTTCCTCCAGCCTGTAACGCGTCCTCATTCAAGACTGTAGAGTCCACAAACTCTTTTGTATCTGCTGGTACATAAACTGGTGCATTTTCTGCATTCTCCGGCTGTAAAGGGGATAGTGCAGCATCGGTGAAATCCATGAGTATAGACCCATTGACCATTTCATCGTCCGTACTAATGGATTCGATATAATTCAAAAAATTGGTAACAAATTCTTGTGACCCTCCGCTCCCACTCTTAATGAATTTTTTTGTAAAATCCTCGGTGTCTATAAATGCAGGATTGCTACTATCTGTCTGCGATATTTCAGATATCACATCATCTAGTGTTTTTCCATTATGTAATTCTTCGAGAATATGATTTACTCCTCCACGAATAACCGAGCTATCTATTGAATACGTTCCTGAGCCAGTACTGCCATCTATGGCATCAACTCCATCATACTTTAGCGCAGCCAAATACCCAAGATATACATTAGCAAGATATCCACTCATGTAAGCACTCTTTATAGTATCAGCCTGCTCAACCTGAGGGCTATCGGCATATGCTAATTGAAGTGACTTATCGACCGTATAAGAGTACTGAATTTTACTGATATCATAGCTTTCCGTACTGTTATCATAACCAAATGACGAACGCATAGTATCATTGTAGGCTTGAACAGAGTTTTCCACTGTTGATGCCATGCCCTCAACAAACCATGTTGGATACTTAACATCACTATATACAGCAGATGAAGGATCATTAACCTCAATTTCTTCCGTAGTGGTGTTATACTGTTCTCCTGTCATGCCTGGGCGTGTATAGTCGTACATGAAAGCATGCATCAACTCGTGAAGTATAGTATTATCTAGCGACTCTCGCGCCAGCTCCTCATCATGACTATATGTATCTGTGTTTACATCATAGTCGAATACTTTACTAGCATTAAGCACTATTCTATATGAATATGTATCTCCATTGTTCTTTCCAGCAACTCCGGCGACCGCATCGGACTGATTGCTAATCCCTCCTTGAGAATCCGTATAATCATCATAATAAATATATAATCCTATATTCTTTCCTAACTCATTATTATCCGCTGCCGCTTGATATGCCGGAAATCGATCTAAAAGCAAATTAACTGCCTGTGGTTCAATATTGTATTTAACCAGCTTTACAAGCCATTCCAATTCATCATAGCCTATTGCATTTATTGCATTCTGATCGCAGTGCATAGAGACTATATCCGCAGTTACAGACGGCACCACGATATTTGAACCACTCTGCTCGGATTCACTTAATGAATTGTCATTATCAGTAGTTGGTGGTGTGGTCACAGAATCCGTTACATTCTGGCCTGCTTCATTTTCTATGCCACATATATCGTTTTGGACTTGTTCTGGGATAATATCATCCCTAGGCTCAGTTGTTTGGACTAGATTATCTGTAATTTGATTAACAATCTCTATATCATCATTCGTATCAGTAAGATCCGCGGCACTAACCTGTACTACATCAACACTCTGCTCATTTTTTCCGCCTAATCTAGTGGTAAAGTAAATAAGCCCCTTGCTTGGATCTGCCAAAGACAACATTCCATTGGTACTCAATATTTCACTCACAAAATCCGGCAAAACAATATTAAAATCACCAAAATCTGATTTTTTTATTGAATATCCATCTGGTATGAAAAAAACAAAAACTGGGTAGCTTTTCCTAATATCTAAATGTATTGATATCTCATTCCCATCCTCATCAACCCAAAGCACAGGAATTTCCCAAAAAACGCCATTGTCAGCGATAATTGTGGCTCTTGTATCTAACAACTTTCCATGCAGGGGTTCATCTAAATCTGTAATTGCAAAAGAACCTATATTTTTGCTCCCATTAAAAGAGGACGTGTCATACCCAAGTCCCATGAATTCCCTTTTACTACCAGTACTATGCTCTATGCTTGTTACAGCATTTAGAAATTCAGAGGTATCCGCCTTATTTAGATCTACGGCCTCGGCTTTTAATGCACACAAATGAAAAGCCATTACTATTATTGACATTACTACACTAAGGAACTTAGATTTTCTCACGTTTCGCCTCCTGAAAAGGTCAAAAAGCGCCTACTTATCTACGATATCATTATATCATTTCATTATTAACCAAATATAAATAAAGGATAACTTTCCTATAACAGACGTTACCCCTATTAGAAATGTCCATTAATTGAGAAAGAGCGGTACGTTCTGTACCGCCCACACTTATGCTCTATTTAAATAAGATTATTGTAAAATTCTACCGCGCTCTTTATCTCTTCATCCGTAGGATGCCCCTTCTGAATTCCACCAACAAGCTTGAAAGGCCCAAAGCTGTCAAATCCCTTACAAAGATACTTTCCAACCTCAACACACTGCTTATCAGCCGCGATTTTGCTTATTCCCTTGAAATAGCTCTTCATCGGATTCCCACAAGTGGCCATGAAAAAGACCTTTTTCTGTGGTGGAAGGTTTACCCTGGCAAAGTTTAGAACCTGCTCAGCGAACTCTCCATAGTAAATACCGCTGGCAAAACCGATTACATCATATCCATGAAGATCCTGCTCGCGCTTCTGCGTCACATCAATAAGATCAACCTCTGGATGTTCTGCCTTAATGGCATCAACAAGCTTCTTTGTATTCTCATGGTGCTTGGAATAATAGATAATGCAACTACTCAAAACTCTTTTCACTCTCCTGAAAAACGATAGGTATATGATACCATATCATAGTTCCAAGTATCTACATAAACACATTCAGTCTGCCATCCTCGCATATAATCTCATCATCACGGAAATCATCAACAACTGATTCAGTGAAAGTACTTGGCAAAAAAGGTACCTGATAAAGCCCGTACTCAGATGCAGCAATAAAGTAATAGTTTATTTCATAATGGCATGCACTTCTGATAAAGCTCAGCTCTTTACCCTTAAAGACCCTGTCACTCCACTTGTCCGTAAGTAAAATGACCGTCTTGCGTTCATATCGATTACGAGGCCGTGGGATCAGATGCGCGGAATTAAGCATTTCCTGCATAACATCGCCAAGGCGCTTCTTCCCGGTACAAACATATAACCACACCGGCATATCCATGCGCTCTCGCAGAGGTCTATCCGACGGATAAAAAACTGAGTAGTCATTAAAATCTGCCATCGATGTAACACCCATAGAATTGGCGAGATCCTCAATTGTTCCAATAATTCCATGCTTAGGAACACCATCGTAAAACAATTCCATTAAATGCCCCGCCACATTGATATCCTCCTTGTCTCGAAGCCTCCTAAGGAGTAATTCATAACTGTCCCTATCACTGGCAGCAATTACATTTCTGAGCTCTTCTATCTTTCTAGCCATAGTATATCCCTCCATATTTCTATGATACCATCTTCCATAGTCAACCTTACACGCTAAATCCTATCTTCTTCTCTTCTTTACCAACCTTTCCGGCATTGACTTCAAAATCCTCTGCCTTCAACACCTTAAGAGCTTCTCTATCAATCTGTTTTCCTGCATTCTCCGCCATTATTCTTCCAGCCTGAGCCATCTCTGCCTGCTCAAGAAGTGTCCTTACAAACCTGCCATTACCAAATTCCTTCTTCTGGGATGCATTACGGAATATCTCCATGCACTTATCTGATGCACCATCCGCAAGAGAATATCCCTTCTTACCAGCCATAAGGTCCAGAATCTGGCCCAGTTCCTCAGCCTTATAATCTGGGAAGTCGATATGAAACGCTATTCTGCTTCTCAGGCCTTCATTCTTATCCAGGAAAGCTTTCATCTTCTCAGGATATCCGGCAAAGATCACGATAACATCATCCCTGTGATTCTCCATCTCCTGCACTATGGTATTTATGGCTTCGTCGCCAAAGCTGTTGCTGTCATCAACCAACGCATAAGCCTCATCGATGAAAAGAATGCCTCCCTTTGCCTCCCTGAACTTAGCCCTCACGGTCTTAGCTGTCCAGCCTACATACTTTCCTACAAGATCCGCACGTCCACACTCAACGAACCTATTTCCATCCATCACTTCTTCCTTATATAAGATGTCTGCCAGCAGCCTGGCAACCGTCGTCTTAGCAGTGCCCGGATTTCCGGTAAAGATCATGTGCATAGAAGGCTTGTAGTTGTCCATTCCCATCTCGCTTCTGATTTTTCTGACCTTTGCAGAATTCAAAATGTCATTAACAGTCTTCTTGACCTCTGTGAGGCCAATCATGCCCATAAGCTCCTTATAAGGCTCTATCTCACACTTCTTTTCCTTGACGTCATAATAGTTGACCTTTTCATAAGCCAGGTAATGTATCTTTTTAAGGCTGTCCTTATAAATCTTGTTGATTGCTGAGTACGCCTCTCCTACGGAAAAGAGCTGTTTGTCCGGCAATGCAATGTCTATATCTGCGTCAGTGACCTTCATTCCCCTTTCCTTCATCTGCTTCTTGATAAAATCAGCCGCAAGGTCACGGCTTACTGATCCTTCCCTCAGCTCGACTATATCAACATCTTCCTGAATCGTGCTCATTAAAGCCCTGGAAAATCCCGGGTTTTCAGTTATCTCCACAAAGATAAACAGCGTGTTTACCTGATACTTTTCAATCTGCTTGTCAAAAAAGTGAATGACTTCATGATACGCAGATGCATAACTACCATGGTCTTCCTCAGTACCGGACATATCTATGACGACGACTCCACCCTGAGCATGATCTACAGTGTGAACAAATTCCTCTTCATCGTAGCAGCCCTCAGTGATTTCATAGATCTTATTAACCCTGTTCCCAAGAAGTCTATTATTGGATTTTAAAGAGTTAACCAGAACATCGATCATGCCATTGGCAGAATCCATATTCGACGCAGAAACCTTGTAGTGTACTGGATTCCCATAATATTTCTTTTCATTCTTGTCAGAATAAATTCTCTCAATCTCCTCTATCAAGGATTTATCCGCCAAAATCTTAGTGGCTTCCTCTTTTGCTTTCGAAAGACTCCATTTCTTCCCATCCATCAGCTTTTCTTTTATGCTGAAGGCTCTTTCATTGAAGTAATCAGTCCCCAATTCGGTAATGGTGTCATAAGAGCTATTCAGCAGCTCATAAAAAGGAGCCTTGTTGATCTTCATATTAAACTCATGAACTGTTATCTCTCTGACTTCGGTAAAAGAAATATCGTCAACATCAAAATGCTCTGTCAGGTAGCCAGTGATTTTCTTCTTAAAATTCTTCATTGAATACTTATTAAGATCAACAGAAAAGACGACTTTCAGTTCCTCTGCTCTGGCCGAGTACACCAAAAGAGAAAATGGATCTTCGTGCCCATCTTTGTTACTAAAAATACCGTTCATGTTCCTGAGCTTAGTATTAAAGCTTCGCTTTTCTTCTTCGCTGGATGGCGTATAAGTAAGCTTACGATCCTCATCACAGCCAAATGGAAGGCTCATAGCCTTGTAAGTCACAATGGCACTGTAAAAATTCATCCTCGTACCTCCGTCTGAATCACTGTTTTCCTTTCTTTCAACTTCATAGTATCAAACAGGTGGTACAAAAATTTGCCCATTAAAAGAGCCCCGTGACGAGGCTCTTTTAAGTATGTACTATGATGTTTCATTCCAAGATACAATGGTCCAAACGCTACTTGTGATTCTTTATCTCATCATCAAGAATCTTCATCATTTCATCGTTATGATCCTTCGCGGTTTTAATCTCCCATATTCCATTATTCTTCATCATCAAATCACGCATAAGCATAAGTTTTGGACTTTGTTCAATGTATTCAGGATAATCCTCTGCTTTCTGATGCGGTAACATATTAGAAAACTTGGAATTAGCCGACACCGTAATAAGTGCAAGATTTCCAAAACAGTTTAAACTCTTTGCATCCCAAACATTTTTTGTAATTGGGTGTTGTGGGAAAAAATGTTCTATTGAGGTTCTAAACTGGAACTGATAATTATCTGCTTTATCCCGTGAAAGAACATAGTCGAGGTAAGTAAACACAATCCTATCAATTCCAAATCCTTCTCGGCTCTTGTACTCTGAATCCAAGATTTTATCGCAACAATACTTTTCCAAAACAAATTGCAAATCGATACCTTCACTTTTGGCTAATTCTGCTAATGCTTTAGATATCCAATGCATTGTTTTGGGCGATGTATAAGTAATACGAAGGCAAGATTGTAATAAGCGCACTCGTTTTGTAGAGTTATTATCTGTGTCCCCAGTATTATAAGTTCCTGTATAGGTTGGTTGGGGTCCTTTGTTTCCTATATATTTCTCGATGCGTTGTAAAGACCACCGACCCTCAATTCTATAATCCTTAGCATACTCACGTTTTATAATGTATTTGTCGAAAAGCATTCGATACTTCAATAATGAAAAAATAAAACTCAATGCACTATCATTATCCGCATAATGAGGCTTCATCAAAGATATGAATTTCTTGTCATCTAATCCAGCATCATCTTCTATACCTGCCGAACTCACAGCCTCATTTACTTGTAATAAAAAATTTGGAAACGAAATAATTGATTCGAACCTTTCATTTTCCTCGGGTTTATTGTCCTTAGATTCCTTTTTAGTACTCTTAAATCCTTCCCGGAGCTTGCTGATCAAAGTGTATTTGTTTTCATCACTCCCACTATTTCCCATTACTTTTCCTTCGATCATAAATAACGGTCGAATATCTTCGTATTTTTGATATGGAAAAGATACCCAATCATCACCAAACACATTTTCTCGCACCTGCTTAGGAAATGACATCTGTACATATCTATCCATTAGAGCACACGCATCCCAAATTGATGCCGCTATGATCTTATCTTCTCTAGAATCAATAACAGAAAGAATGTTGCCTTTAACTATCTCATGAAGTTCGAGCTGTTCTCCGCGCGTATTCATTATTTCGAAATAATGGTTGAGATCAATCTTTTTAGGTACCTGAGTACGAATAATAGCAATATGCGCAAGCTTATTCTTGAAGTCATCCGCAAAGCCTTTTGATTCTTCTGTTTTCCTCAAAAAGTACTTCTTAATTATGGAGTATCCATTTATTATTTCTTCTGAAAACCATGGTTCTTTTTCTAATTCATCCGTTGTATTTTTTATTTTATTTATTTCTGAAAGTGTTTTATTCGACTTTTCCCTTGCTTCAAATCTTAATGAATTCCTATTAACGGACTCATCATTCAGATATGATAACAATAAAAAGATAGTTGTAAGTCTCTGCTGTCCGTCTATTACTTCAAAGACACTTGCTGATTGTTGATTGACAATAAGACTTCCAAGATAGTATTTTCCCGTTGAATCATTAATATCTTCAAGAAGCTGCTCAATCTCATCACTCTCCCAAGCATAGTTTCGTTGATAGATTGGCACTATATACTCAGTACCCCTGAATAAATTTACAAGACTATATTCTTCTGGCTGCACAATTTCTTCTAAGTATTCCATATATCCACCTATGAGTTGATTCTATCAATAATATTTTTGTACCTATCTACATTGACCTTATATGTTTCAGCATCTGCCATATCAACAGACTCGAGGATAATTGCGTCCATTTCAGACGGATCTTGCATTTCGCTTATTCTTGCGAATAAGTTAACCCCATAATTTACACGATCGTTAATCCCTTGAGCATAGCGGTTAACAGATTCCCAATAAACTGCTTTCATGACAACTCTAAGAGAATATGCCCATTTATACATTTGTTCGAGTCTAGTATCACTCAAAGCCTCAATGTTGAATTTATCTACATAGAACATAACAATATTTATAAATAATTTCTTAATGTAGCTATCTCCTACACCGCTTTCAGGGATAAGCCCATCTACATTTGTAGCTTTATACTTGAATTCTACTAATTGTTCTACAGTTTCTTTTAGTTTAAGGTAATGCAAACTGTATTCAAAGAATCTCTTTCCTGCTATGACCGGTTGCGTCAGCTGAAACTGATTAATCATTTTCCCTGATGCTAACTCATACATGCCTTCTCTATTGAAATGTTCAACATAGAGATTTGCTGCTCGATTATATATCGAAAAATTAAAATTATTACTTGTCTTTATTCCTTTGAAAGTCTTAATATCCTTTGCAGAATAACCAATTCCATCCTGAAATTTATACCAACGAACCATAGGATACAAATGATCCTTAAAAAGATGCTCCAACTTTTTCTGATTGGTCGTCTCCCATCTCTCAATAATACTAATCTTTTCTGTTTCATCATCATCTCGCATTTCTCTAAGATGATACGATTTGAGCAAATCATGAGGTGCCAAAGCTTTACCTCTAGAATTCTGAGAATCGAAAAACTGAAAAGCCTCCTGCTCACTATCTGTTACAATACGAACCATAGTGCATCTATCTAGCAAATATGCCAAATACTTATCCAGCTCAGATTCTTCCATTTCTTTTACCTTACGCAAAAGAATCTGATGGTTATTAACTATTGCTTCCAAAGAAAGATCATTAAATTCTGCCTTCAATAACTCCGGAAAGGATGCTAACGCCTTGTCTTTTTTTATTTCTGAAAAGCAATATACAAGAATAGACAACGTTGTTAGACGTTGTTGCCCATCTACTATTTTCATTTTGCCTTCGTTATTATGCAAAACTACCGAACCTATTCGATATTCTGGTACTTTCGAAACAAACGCATTATAGATATCAGAAAATAGCGTAACCGCCGACTCCGTTGTCCATCTATATGGTCTTTGATACTCAGGAATATCAAGTTTTTCTCCTAAAATAGTCTTAAGTGTAACTATCTGTAAATGCTCATACTCATTAGACATATCGTCCTCCAGATATCAGTTTTATATTAAAGCATCTATACTTTTCTTTCTTAATCGTTCATCAATTATCATTGTGGTACTTATCGTTCATTTTTTTAATCTCTTTTGCTAGATCTGCTCTTAGCGACGCGGGTGCCAGAACTTCTACTTGCGGCCCATATTGAAGAGCCCAACAGAACATGGCATTCTCATTACATCGGACCAGAATCTCAAGCTTATCTTCAGTACTCTTCAGAATCTTAAAATCCTTACCAAACCAATCTACTAGAGCATCCATCATCCCCGGAGTGGTTTTAAGCGTAACATTAAGCGTTTCTCCACAGAACATGTAGATATGCTCTGCCATATGCTTGGACAGGTTAAGCTGACCATCAAGGCCAACCACTTCTTTCTGAGGCTTAACCTTCTCATCAAGAATCACCACATTGGTCATCTTATCAATCCTGTAATAGGCCACATCATCGTATTTGTCCAAATTCCCGAGAAGGTAATAATGCCCACCCGAAGCTACCATCTGGTACGGATTGACCACATAGTTCCTACCAAGATCGTGCATCTTGAAATCGAGGCCATACTTACAATAGTGAAAAGAAATCTTTTTCTTATTATCAATTGCATCATCAATAGCGCTGACGTTATAGAGAACCTGCTTGTTATCGGTGCGGTTCATGGTTGGAGTAGGTTTAACGTGAGAAACACGCATATCAAAATATATGTTGCCAAAGGACTTCAGCTTTTCGATGAGTCTTTTGGCATAAGCATCTGAAATAGTCTTGGAAAAGAGCACAGAATCAATAAGCAGACGCAGCTCCGCATCCTCAAACTCCCTGCTCATGAGATAGTACCCATTTCCCTCTTCCATGGATATTTCATAGCCCATATCAACCAAAGACAGAACATTAGCCTTCACAGAACGACGATCAATCTTCTCAACTCCATAGTCAGACCTAAGAATCCTGATGATTGCCTGCTGGGTCAGAGTATGGTCCGCATCAGAATATCGCTGAAGTACATCCAATATGAGTAAGTTCAGCATCTTTTTCGTTTCAGTTCCATATACTTTGATCATGAGATTCTCCCACAGTTACTCAATGCTCAGTATCAGTCTAGAGCCATGTAGCAGTCCTTAGCATACTCTCGCCAATCTTCCTGCGTTGTTTTAGCAGTAACTTCAAACTCATATCCGGAAACATCTGACTTGATGTGATAGACATCATTCTCGCCTATCCCCATTTCATCAAGAAATACTTTTAGATGCTCCACCTTGTTCTTTTCCTTAAGAACATTGCCATCCTTGTCCCTTAATACAAAATGATCTGTCCACATAAATCTGCCCCTTTCTATAAAAACAGCGATAAGTATCTTTCCTATGCTTATCATATGACATGGGGCTGTACATTTTTATGTGCATATTCTTCTAATCTAAACCATACATGTGCAGTAATTGCTGGAAATCCATAGTCACGCCTTTGATAGTCTTCTCAAGTCCCGCAGCATACAATGCATCTTTGCGCTCATCAAAGAGCTGCTTAAGTAATTTTTCAGCTCCTTCACCATAATGAATCTGATTATGACAATTACTACACAGCGAAACTATATTTTCCTCAGTATCAAGGGTATACTCAAACTCTGAAGAAAACTCTAGCGGAATTAGATGATGGGTCTCGGTATAATCTTTATCTGAATTTCTTCTTTTAAAGGTAGGATGGTTTTTATCAATCTCACAGTGATATTCTGCTCTGACTAGTGCATTAACTTTACGATCAGCGTGTCGAGGAACAATATTTCCTTCCTTAGGTACTTTTGCGCTGGCCTTAATCTCACTAGCCCTTGGTGAACTACTATATTCAAAGCTCTTTGGGGCTTCTGCCAAATCAGAACCACAAACTTCATCATCAAGCTTCTTTGATTCTTCCTCAATGCGCTTCTTTACATCGGCTCTTGGGGCTGCTACATACTGTATAGTTCTTCTCTTTATAGAAGCCATGAAGCATAAAAACTGATAAAACCTATATACAGACCAGTCCAATATTGTTTCATCACAATACCGCCAGAAATAGAGATAGGACTGTTTTGCCACCAAATCTACAGATTCGTCTGATTTTATCCCAAGTGCATAATTAAAGTTTTCAACAACTCGGCCACTTAAAGTGTACAGATACGCATATCCATCTTTATCGTATAAGGTGTATATTTGAGCAGCCAACTCACTTCCATAAATGCTATTACGAATCCGGTCATTTATACTTGTATCAGTATCATGTAACAGATCCACAAGGGCCCTGCCAAACTCATTGACCTGGCCAATCTTTTCAAGAATCAATCCCTTGTTATAGGAAGCTTCAAATAACGAATTAAGTACATCTGCAAGTTCAGGTGCAAATGAATTCTCATATTGCTCAGCCCCCATCCTGCTTAGTGCTATCAGACTATATTTCTCAGTAAATGTCTTTCTTATGTTGTCATACTGTACTTCGTCATCTAAATATTCCTTATCATTTTCCAGGAACCTCGTAATATATGCCTTTTGTTGCTTATAGTCTTTATCAATATAAAAGCTCTTGAAAACATCTTTTCCAATCTGAGACATGTCAAAATACTTCATATCATGTCCAGATTCCCAGATTGATAAATCTATTCCCTCTTTTATACGTCGAGAAACATGATATCGAAGACTTGAACTGTTGTAATCCAGCATATATGTGCCTACATATCTAAAATCCCTTTCTCCCATCTTCATAAAAGTATGAGATGGTCTGATATCGACACCATAGTGTAGTGAAGGCTCCTTACCATTTGTATTAACCATTTCCCCGGGATAAAGCATTTGAATAATGATATCTTTATTATCATCTTCAAAGTAATTCTTCCAATTTACTTCTGATGATCCTGGGGCATATCTGCCATTCTCGATTTTGGCAAGATGTGGAAACCAAACCAAGCAACCGTCGCCTGGTTCCCATGTGGCATGCTGCAAAGAAGCATGCATATCTGCCCCAAAACATGCATTAAGAACCTCAAAGTTATATGAAAAACTTATGTTGTCAGACGCTTTTATATAACGTAGCTTGCCAATTTCACTACTTGAAACATAGCTTTTATAATCTGATATGTATTCCCTAACCCGGTCATTCAATTCCCCGGATTTATCCCCATACCAAATATTATTTTGTCCCATGCCCTCAACTTGAAACAGTCTGTCCTTGGGATCAAGCAGAAAAACATCTTCCGCGTAAATATTGTAAACAGAGTGCGATTTTAATGAGCGAGCCTCCATTGCTTCGGCTGGAACATCCTGCAATTCTCTGTATACAGTAGCATTCTTATACCAGCCAACGATAAATTGTCCGCCACCTGAAGGCTTCCGTGCTACCCAGACAACGAGAACGTTCTCTGCATAGTCAGCATTAGTATCACCACATAATTTCTCTACATGAATGGTGTTATTTACACCAGACTCTACAAATCCATAATACTTTCCATTAACTCCTAGATAATTATGGACTTCATGTCCGATATTATTCCGGTTATATTTTCCACCACCTTGTGGACGTTCACTATCAATCCCCTGATAGTCATTCATCCAGCCTACTCTGCAATAAAGAATACTCATAGTATTTCCTTTCACACATCAATATGGTACGTCAGCGCATCAGCGTCTTCTCCGGTTGTAGCCTTAAAAGCCTTTATATAAGCCGAAAGCTGTGCTTGGTACTTGGTATCCAAATCGCTTCCGTCAGCATTGGTCTTATAATCTACGATATGCCACTGCCCATCCTTGGAGTAGATAACGTCCATGATTCCGTTCCAGATAACAAGTCCATCAGAATCATCTCTGTAGCAGAATGGAACCTCGCAGTATACTTCGTCTGCACCTATAAGCGTATTCAGCATATCCTGTGGGAGGCCATTTGTCTGGGCATAACCGCCAGATCTCATATGTTCTGCTACAGCCGTCAGCCTCTTTGCAATAACCTTTTCATATGGCTCAAACTCAGCTGTTCTGTACTCTCGGATTATCTCCATAATGGCATCGGAAACATCAAGCTTATTCCTAGTGGAAACCATCATTTCCATGAGTTTGTGGACCATGGTTCCAGTAAGAGCCGCCATCCCGCCACGAGTGCCTGCATCATCAGTCGGTTTCGCATCTTTGCCCTTTAACGAATCAGTACTCGAAGCCTCATTATTATCTACTGCAACTGTACTCTGGGCCTCATCTTTATCAGCAAGCTTTGATTTCAGCTCCAATCTGCTCGGATTCTCAATAGTATAAGTGCCGGTCTCAGGATCTCTATCATTAAGAGCACATCCTTCCTGGGCTTCCTCATATAGCATCTCAGCGTCAGCAACCTTTACCTCTGCCTTTTTCTTTTCTGTAGGCTCAGTCAGAACTGAAAAGATATCGCCATCTACTGAAGCAAGCAGGTCTTTCCACTTACAATCCTGCACTTCATTCCCACCTCTTAAGTAAACACTGTTGCAGATGATCAGCGCATTGCGGGCTCTGGTTGCTGCAACATAAACGAGCCTTTGCCCCTCAGCCTTCAGCGAAGCATCCTCTGCCGCCTTCTCATCAGCAAAGCTGCTAGTTTCAAAATATTTCCAGGTGCCTCCATTATCAAGTTTCTCACCCAGAGAGAACACATAGCCTTCCGAACCTTTCTCACCATGAACAAACCTGGAGGTGGAGCCAAAAGTCTTGCCTGAAGAAGCCGCCAGTATTACAATTGGCGCTTCCAGACCTTTCACCTTATGAAGATTCGCCATATGGACACAGTCCTTGCTGTCATTTAAGCTAAGGCATCTCTCTTCATCGGACTCCCCGGCAATCAGCTCAGACAAAAGAGCTGCTCCGTCCTTCAAGGTCACAACCTCTCCGGACTTTTCAGCATTCCTGATAAGTTCCAGCGTGTAATAGACCACTTCAAGATTGTCGGCTTCCACCGCCTCATATACCTTGAATTCATCCATTATTCTGGAGAAAAGAGCTGCCGGCGACAATCTCTGCGCCTCCCGGCTCAAGTCCTTCAGCATATCCAGCTTCTCTTTTACCTTCTGAACGGCTTCACTTTGGTCCGATAGCTCTTTTGCATAATTCAGTGCAAGAACTCCGCCCTTGGAGCGGAACTCCATAATATCCTGCTTCGATATTCCCAGAACCTTACCGCTCAGCGCGCCATAAAGGGCAATCTTGTCCTCAGGATCTGCCAAAGCAGTATAGATCAGCAAAATCTCCCGAAGCGCCTCGTTTTCTCCGAAGGGAACAGAGCCCTCAACCTTAGTTGGAATCTCTCTTGAACTAAGTTCAGCACCAATAGGCGCAAGCCCTTTCTTTGCACCAGTGATAATCATGATATCGCTGTACCTAATAGGCCTTGGCGCATCATCACCCTCAGTGGATACGAGATACTCCGGCCTTCCAACAATCCGATCTATCATGTCTGCAATCTTAACCGGATCTGCCTCATCCGGATTATCCTTGGCTGCCTGCCCTGTATATGCCTTATACGAAAATATGCCCTGAAACTCGCCTTTTGTCTCTTCGGGCAGTGGAATCTCCTCGAACTTACTCTGATCATCAGTCTCTTCAGGCAGCATCTCAGAAAAGACCTTGTTATAGTACGTGCACAAAGCCCGTGTAGACCTGAAGTTTCTGGACAGCATTGCTATCGCACCGCCATTCTTCTCAAACAGCTTCTTCACATTCAGGAACGACGTAACATCCGCGCTTCTGAACCTGTAAATGGACTGCTTGGGGTCACCAACTATGAAAAGAGATCCCGGCTTGGGCTCGCAGTCTCTCCACTGAGGCACAGGCTTTTTTGCCGTCAGATAAAAGAACACTTCCGCCTGCATAGGATTTGTGTCCTGGAACTCATCGATCAGGAAATAGCTATGACGCTCATAGATGTAATTGATGAGCTTTCCATCCTTCTCAGCATCCTTCTTGAGCATATTCCTCAGGTAAAAGAGATAGTCAAAGTAGGTAAGGCATCCCTTTTCCAGCATAGCCTGCTCAATGATTGGAATGCATCTATTCAAAAAAGTCATGGAAATGTTGTACTTAAGCTCACCGGCCTTTACAAACAAACCTTCTTCCTGACCAACAGAACATTCAAGCCACTTGCCCTTAGCTCCGCCGGGTTCAAAGAGTCCTCCAAGAGAAGCTCCAAAATCATCAACTGCACCAGGAATTGTTCGAATATCTTTCAGATCCTTAAGCGCACTAAGTATACCGGTAAAGTCATTAGACCACTTTCGCTTAAGCACATTATAAATGGATTCAATTTTTGCCCATGCTTCTCTGCTTTCCTTTTTGCCGTCATACATGACTTCAGGGTGATCCTTAAGGCACTTTACGGCTCTTATTATCTCGGTTCTCTGATTACCATATTCTTTATCCATGTCAAAAGAAGTGATCTCTTTGTAATTGAAATGCACGTTCCGGTTGTCCATAAGAAGCTGCATTCCCTTTACAAACACCTCCTCTGCAGACCTGTTGACTGAGCGGAAGCCCTTGGCCAGGTCCTGTATCTCTTTTCCGTACTCACCATCACAGATCTTCACATACTGCTGTTTATATATTGTCTCAACATCCACGTCAGAAACTATCGTTGAATCTGAAGGAATGCCGGCCTCAGAAGGATGCTCAGACAAGACCATTCCACAAAAAGAGTCAATGGTCCCCATGAAGCACAGATCAATGTTCTGAAGAGCTTTTTCACACCTTGCCCTGGTCTCATCTGTCGGAGCCGGAAGCTGTCCTGCAAAGCCCTTATCCTTCCAGACAAAAGCAGGGTTACTGCGCTCAATAAGTGCCCTTTGGAACCTGTCGTAGAACTCTCCGGCAGCTGCTTTTGTGAAGGTAATGGCGCATATCCTGCCAATATCAATACCAGTCTCAACCATAGCAACCATGCGGCTTACAAGCATAGTCGTCTTACCGGATCCTGCGCCGGCTTCAACAAAGAAATTAGTATCTATTTCAGAAATGATCCTGTTTCTGGATAAAGAATCTATCTCAAGGTTTGACTTAGGATTCCCCATAGATCACACCTCGCTTTCTGCGGAGCTCTTGCCGCATATGTTGCCATATTTGCAATACTTGCAAGGGTTCTTATCCTTAATCTCCTCTGGATCAGGCACCGGAAATTCTCCATTAACCAGGGCTTCCTTAAAAGAATTCAGCCTCTCAAGCAGGGCATTCTTCATTTCATCATCATACTTACAGGTCACAGTTTCTCCCAAACGGATATATCTGTATTCCCCGCCTGAGATCTTAAGCCCCTTCTTCTCCATAAGGTAGGCATATATGAGTACCTGAAGGCAGGTCTCGATGTCGTCCTGAACGTGTTTAACGCTACGGCCGGTCTTAAAGTCCACGATAAGGCAGGTGCCGTCATCCAGTTTTTCGACACGGTCCGGGAATCCATGAATCTTAACTCCACTCTCATGAACGCAGTGCACGTCCTCTTCCTCTAGAACTACTTCTCTGTGAGGATCCATTTCATAGGCAGTCTCCATCATTTCCAGGAACTGTTCTTTTTCAGCTTCAACCTTACCGCTGATCAGTGGCGGATTCTCAGATATAAAGCTGTCAAAAGAGCTTTCGGACATCTTCTGGAATTCGTCACCGGTAATGGTGGAATTGCCAAGCTCTTCCATCAGAGCATGGGCCATGGAACCACTTTCGGCTGCAGATATGATCTCAAACGGGTCATCATCTTCAGGCTCAGGTATACCAAGAATATAACTAAGAAGGAACCTTCTCGGACAGCTAAAGAAAGTATCAAGAGCGGTCGGTGAATATTCATTTTCAAGGTTCCAGCCGAAGTTAAGGGCCACCTCGGAATTATCCGTGCCCATTGAAATCTTTAGTCCTTTATCGTATGCATCACCAACTTTTCTGGTAACAGAAACAGCTGGTGCAAAGTAAGTAACCTTCTCTACTACTGCCTCAAGTTCTTTTGCCGTAGCATCAGCTCCATGCTCCTGACGGAACAGTTCAAAGAGTAGTGACGATGCGTTATCGCGCTTAAGGTCAGAAACATTTAGCCCTGCGTATGACACATGGATATCTGAACCCAAAGCCGAAGCAAGACTTACCAGCTTAAGAAGGCTCTCTCGTTTCCTAAGAATCTTTCCATCAGCAGTCAGGAAATTCGCTCCAGTACCAAAGAGCTTAAGGTCAGAATCCAGGAGAAGGTAATTCTCTCTTGGCGATCCGGGATATTTGGACGCAGACAGCCCTGCAATGTACAGATTCTTTCTGACAGCAGAAACAGCCCCACTGATACTGGTCACATGGAGCTTGCCAGCTTCGCTTCTTTGTGAACAGACATTATTCTTAAGAATAGAAAGGATAAGACCTTCAGTATCCTGTTCAATTCCAGCTTTATGAATTGTGCTAAGTTCGCCATAAATAGTGGCGGATGCTGCTATATCCAGATTCATGAGAAGGGCATCTTTGTTCTTGTCAGTTCCTGTGCGGATATAGGAATACTTGGAGATAAACTCTTCCACCGGAAGGGCCAGCTCCTTTGCCACAATCTCAAGGTAAGGAATCACCTGCTTCTTTTTCTCGTCGGTAGTGTTCTTTATAGCTGCTATCTTCTCATCATTTGTCTTTTTATCATTGGTAAGCTTAAGGCTCCCCAGAGTCTCGTAGAACACTCTCCAGCTAAAGCCCTCCCCGGTCTCCGGGAACATACCATACAACTTGGATTTGTTAAAAGATGCACTGCCAAGCATCTCATTTATTGCCGCAGCGCCAAAGAATCCCCTGGTCATCCAGTTATAGTATAGAGACAAAAGTTTTGCCGGGTTAGAGTTAACGATAGGGATCCCGCATCCGAAGGTCACGGGGATGTCATAAAGAAGCGCATAGTCAAAGAACAGCTGCGCATACGTTGCTACATCTGTCACAGCCACAGTACATTCATCAAGCTTCTTGCCATCATAAACCTCTGCAATGATGGTTTCCACCTCATTAGGCGCACCATAACAGTTCTTAAAGCTTGAAATCTTAGTACCCGAAGCCTGTTTTTCAAACAGACTACAGATATCCTTCTGCTGATACTTCCCCACGGATACTCTTGTTAAAAGAGCATCATCCAGGGGCGTCAGCGGACATTCCTGTAGCGTAATAAAGTCTGCATCTATCGGATCACAGTTCATTGCCGCCCTGCGCTCAAGAGTAATGGCATCAACAACCTTTTGGGACGCCAACAAATCCATGTACTTCTTATATACACTGATCAGAGCTGCATTTTTCTCAGTAAAGATGCCTTTACTGAGGGTATCTTCAATTGCCTTGCCTTCATTGGCATCAGAAACAAGACTCCTCATACGCCTTATGGCTGAAGCAAGCTCCTTGATATCTGAGTATGAGGGCCTTTCAAAGTAGCTCTCACCCTCTACAGCCTTGGCAACAAGAGTCGTCTCCTCATCAGAATCTATAAAGTCCTCTTTAATAGAAATTCCAGAACGCATCAGGGCTGTGCGAGCAAGCTCTCCAGCATTACAAATGCGCAGATTGATACAGTTCTTGCCATGCATGGCAAGACTCTTTATCAGTTCCTGGCCGTTCAAGCCAGGGGCAAACACGATTGTTTCTCGCATAAAATCTCCTTAATCGCTTATCTATAAGCTCTTCAGCATTATGAAAAAGCTGTTAGTATAGGTATATAGGTATTCATGTCCTAACTATACTCTACAATAACAGCTGTCCAATAAATCGGTTTTAGGAGTTTATCCGCTTACCTATAAAGCAAAAGGGGGAACCAATCGTTCCCCCACAATGAATTATAGCATTATTTCGACTCTATTTGTTTTTATTTGCGACAACAATAATTAATTCTTTATAAAAACTCGTTATAACCAAATGACTCTCGCCGCATGTTCTTCGTCAAATATCTTTAAGCTTTGTTCCATTTTCATCTTTCCAATCAACATTTCCATTGGAAGTATGCCCCACAACAACTGCAGATGCCGCAGATGGCGCATTGAATTCATAATCTCTTTGAAAAACACGATTGATAATCGTCCCATCATTTTCTAATTGCTGACGCAACCTATAATACGATTTACCTTTTGTTGCAAACGATGGCACTGTCCCGTCAGAAACTTGGGATCCTTTTAAAACAGTAAGCCCCCCAGCACTAATAAAGCCTTTTGCATCTGCCCCTGATCCCTTGCAATACAAATATTTAGTATCATCCTTTGCCTTAGGAATAGGCGTAAGAACGCTATATCCCAAAGTAGATATAAGAATCTTTATATTGTCTATGAACTCTTCCATAGATGCAACCTGGGATTCTTTCATTACAGTTTTACTATAAGTATTCTTTGTAAGCACCTTATACCGCCCGCAGTCACGAGCAATATTCACCAATCTATCTTCAAGATATCTGATAAGCGCCTTATTTAGGTCTCGTCCAACAAAAACAACCGCTGAATTCCAGTAATAATCTTCTTTATCACTTAAGTGCTGTTTAAGTCTGGTCAATACATTTTCAGCCTCTCCAATGTAGACAGAATCAGCCCCATCATCCTCCTTACAAAACAGGAAATAGACTCCTACCCCTGTAATGTCATCCCTATCACATGCCTGAACCTCTGTGCGAGGGATCTTTATGGCCTTCCCATTCCAGTTTAATAGTTCGGCCGTTATTAAACTATCCGCTGTTCCATTTACAAGAAATAACTCTATTGACTTGCCGTGCATGTTCCACCTCTCTCAAAAGAAATCTATATTTTAGTATAAAGCCTTGATGATCTATGTACCAGTTTCATATTACGTATAATTTCATAATTTGCATTATGAGAAGTTCTCTGATGGAACTGTGAAATGTATTGAGGATGATATTCCATTCGATGTATTAGAAGGATGGAGTTGGTGTCGGCTGGGCACAATTTGTTCTGAAATACTATATGGTTTAAGCAATTCTGCAGAAGCATCTGGAAGTCATAGATTGTTAAGAATAACAGATATACAAAATGGTTGTGTTGATTGGGAGTCTGTCCCGTTTACAAGCGTTGAAGAAGATGATAAATATTTGCTTCAACCTAATGATATAGTATTTGCTCGTACAGGTGCTACTGTAGGGAAATCATTTTTGATTACAGAAACACCATATAAGTCCGTTTACGCTTCCTACCTTATAAGAATAAGATTATTGCCTGGAGTAAATGCGAAATATATCTATCAATTCTTTAATAGTGCATGCTATTGGTCACAAATAACAGATAAATCTGTCGGTGTTGGTCAGCCCAATTGTAATGGAACATCACTGCAAGAATTATTTATTCCGCTACCTCCAAGCGGAGAGCAACTTAGAATTGTTCCAATTGCTGAAGATCTTCTTGAAAAAACTTTAAGTATAGAAGCAGAAAAGGAATCATTGTCAAGATTGTTATATGATACGAAATCAAAGGTATTAGATTTGGCAATCAGAGGGAAGTTGATTCCTCAGAATCAAAATGATGAGCCTGCATCCGTACTGCTTGAAAGGATCAGGACAGAGAAAGAAGAACTAATAAAACAGGGCAAATTAAAGCGCGATAAGAAGGAATCTATCATTTACAAAGGTGATGATAACTCTTATTATGAGAAGTTATCTGATGGTACTGTAAAATCCATAGATGAAGACTTACCGTTTGAAATACCAAATAATTGGCATTGGGAACGAATTAGGAATCTTTTTATTATTAATCCCAAGAACAATATTTCTGATAATACAATGGTTTCATTTATACCGATGGCTTTATTAGATGATGGATACTCGGGTAAATATTCATCTGAAGAAAAAGTATGGAATGATTGCAAAAAAGGATTCACCCACTTTTCAGATGGCGATGTTTGCTTTGCCAAAATATCACCTTGTTTTGAAAATAGAAAATCAGCATATTTTAATGATTTAAGCAATGGATATGGGGCTGGAACAACAGAACTATATGTTTTAAGAAGATACACCGATGATATTGTGGCTGAATATTTATTATCATTTGTGAAATCAGAGTATTTTATTTCTCGTGGAAGAAATACTTTCTCTGGAGTAGTTGGCCAGCAACGTGTTGACAAAGAAGTTATGCTAGATACATTTATTCCATTGCCTCCATCAGCAGAACAAATACGGATAACCGATATGATAAGTAAAGCATTTTCTGAAATTGCAAAAATAGAGGATAGCATCAATTGATGCTATCCTCTATTTTTTTTATTAGATTATAGCTGTTATGTACAGCATTACATATCTTTTTTTGTTCTTCCATGGGCGGTATTGGGACAAGTATATCTTGAAGGGTATTCGGCTTTAATTCCTTCTGATTAGTGGATCCTTCGCCACTTTTTTCCAGGACTGATTGCAAGGATTTGAGTAAAACAAATACATAAAATTGGTTTATTTCGCTGCTGACACGTATGGTTGTTACATGGGAATCTGGAACTATTGGGCATTCCGCCAATGAATCAATAAAGCCTACTCTTCCAAGAGTGCCTGTGCCAGTTGAGTTTATAACAGTATCGTGCTTTTGCAAATACTCAGAGTCATCATATCTTGAGATTGTTGTCTCATCCAGATATTGTGAAAGCGTATAATCAATGCCGCCCTTTTTCAAATTGCATTTCTGTGCAAATACCAAAGTATTGCTTTTGTCTACATATTTTGGCGCTTTGCCTCGTTTTATTTCTTTGATACATAACGATGATAAACGGCTCCAGCACCATGTATCTGATATTTCGAAAGGTAGTTCGTCATCAATATTCATGACCGTTCCATCCGACAACTTCTCATAATAAGAGTTATCATCACCTTTGTAGATGACAGACTCTTTCTTATCACGCTTAAGTTTTCCTTGCTTTATTAGTACTTCCTTTTCTTTGCGGATCCTTTCAAGCAGAACAGATGCTGGCTCATCGCTTGGATTCTGTGGGACCAGCTTGCCACTTATAGCCAAATTCAATATTTTGGATTTAGTATTGCTGATATCATCTATTAGTTCGCTATTTGTGATATCTATAACGCAAATATTCGATAATAGCTCTCTCAATCTATTTTCTATAGCCGACTGCATACTCTTAGGCGGAATAGATATTAACAAATCTTGGATCATTCCTAGTTTTAAATACCTGGTCTGAGTTCCTATGCTTATCTTTTGAAGATGTTTTAGGTAGTATTGAGTGTGATAATATAAGTAATCAGTATTCATATCTTGATATGTAGTGATTACATAAACTCTTTGGTAAGCATTAAATCTCCCATTGTATCGATGCATCTTAAAATCACCAACTGCATTATTGCCGCCAAGAAGTATTGCATCACAATCAAATGCAAAAGAATCAGTCTGCAAAACATCTTCCCCACAGGTAAAAAATGGATAATTTCCATTTTCAGTTTGTGCATTTGCATCTAAACTACCAGTTACAATAGACGCTATAGATGAAAGTCTAGTCCATTCCCATCCTTCAGGCAATTCAAAAGGTATTTCATCCTCAATGCATTTTATAGTCCCATCTTGGAACTTCTCATAATGCAAATTATCCTCACCTTTGAAGATAATCGTATCGTTTTTGATATCTTTAGCTTTTAGCTTTCCCTCCTTGACCATCCGTTTCTTCTCTTCTCGAATTCTTTCGAGAAGAACAGATGCCGGCTCATCGTTAGGATCTTGAGGAACAAGCTTACCACGTATAGCCAAATCCAGTATTTTCTGGCGTAATGCCTTTGTATCCATTAAAATTATTCCTCCAAATCTCCTATTAAGCTCTTCAGTGCTTCAACTGCATTATTGATATTTGTAGCCTTCTCTTCGATTTCATCAAGGAGCTCGGCCAGTGTCCTATCATCAACAGCATCTCCTGATCTAATCCAGGAGATATCCAGACTAGTCTTATCACGTTCGAGAATATCCTCGTAAGAATACTTTCTCCAACGGCCTTCCGGATTCTCCTCTGACCATGTAGGCTTACGATCTTCCATATGGCCAGCACAGTAGCATTCTACAAACTCATCAAAATGACTTCTTGTGAGCGGGTTTGTCTTTCCAAAAGATGGCATATTAGAACGCAGATCATAGATCCATACATCCTTTGTATTGCCCTTATCATTCTTCCCCCTATTAAAGAACAGAACATTAGTCTTAACGCCCTGAGCATAGAAAATACCGGTAGGAAGCCTAAGAATGGTATGCAGATTGCATTTCTCCATGAGATCTTTTCGTATTTTTTCACCATCGTTATCAGCGAAAAGAACATTATCCGGGAGAACAACTGCCGCTCTTGCCTTACCATCAGTATTAAGCGAACGATAGATGTGTTGTAGGAAATTAAGCTGCTTATTGCTTGTCATAAACGTAAGATCATCCCTGCTGGCACGCTCACCACCTTTCTTGGTTCCAAAAGGTGGATTAGTAAGCACCACATCATAGTTCTTGAGGGATTTTCCCTGATTTGACAATGTGTCGCAGAGGTATATTTCTCCCTCGATGTCATGGAGCATAGAATTCATAAGTGCAAGCCTATGGGTCTCGTGTACAAGCTCCGCACCTGTAAATGCTTCATACTTTTGAAAATGCTGTTCATCTTCAGATAAGTCAAATAAATCATTGGTATGATTCTTAACATATCTATCAGCAGCAATCATGAATCCATATGTACCACATGCCGGATCATTACATTTTTCACCCGCCTGTGGAGCTATCAGCTCAGTCATTACATCTATCAGTACACGTGGTGTAAAGTACTGACCAGCACCTGATTTCTTCTCGTTAGCATTCTTTTCGAGGAGTCCTTCATACAGGTTACCAAGACCCTCTTCTTTTGCACTGTACCAATCTAGGTCATCAATACTCGTTATTATCTTCTTAAGGTTCGCAGGTTCATCAATTTTACTGCTAGATCCAGCATATATGTGCTGGATTATACCGCTACCGTTCTCGCCGAGTTCCTGTAGAAGCGTAGCATAGAACTTCTTCAGTTCAATACCATCTTTACTGGCAAGATTATCCCATCTATACTCTTCTGGAATGTTTTTCTCCGCACCGGTTTCTTTTGCCATCTTAAGAAAAAGAATATATGTAAGTTCCGTAACATAGTCCTGATAAGTGATTCCATCATCACGGAGAACGTTACATAGATTCCAGAGTTTTGCTACAATTTCGTTGTTTGTCATTAGTTATAAATCTCCCTTTATTTTACTGTGCTGCATACATTGCCTCATTAATCTCAGCAATATAATCATCAAGCTTATCGCAAAAAGCTTTATTTACCACATTGTATCCGCCCTTATTCTTAAACGCAGCCGAATCAAATGTCTCGCGATTAAGGACTGTTTCTTGAAGAAGCTGTGCTTCTATCCTATCAAGCCAGCCTATCTGAACCTTCGTAAGTTCTGGATGAGCTTTCTTCACCTTGGCAACAGCATTATGGATTCTATCCTCCTTACTAATAAGCGCATCTCCAATACTGTGCTGTCTTATAAAGCTAATTATGTCCGCGGCGATGTCTTCATTTGTCATATTCTTCCATGCCGTATTAAGCATAGTCTCATTGAAATTATTCCTATCCAAAATAAGACGTAATTCCTTGAGAGACTGTCTGGTAAGATCCTGCGGTCTTGTAGCCACTATCTTAAGCGCAGCTATCTCGTTAAGATGAGTATCTATGAAATCTCTGAACTCCTTAAGGTAATCTTCTGGCCTTGTTGCATCCCCATACCCGCGAACATGCTCAACAATCTCATCCGGAGCATCACTAATAGCCTTGCCATGCTCTCTAGGCATTCTCTTAACATACTCAAACGCAGCCTTATTCCTCTTGATAAGTTCTTCCGCCTGATCAGGACTGCATGCCTTCAACTGCTTAATAAAGGCATCTGGATCAAAACCAGTTAGTTGCTCGAACTGATCTTTGTTTTCCTGGCTCATTCCTGATTTGCTACGTCTGATCTTAGCAATAAGAATATCAACCTGATTCTGCTTCTGAGCTTCAGTCTCAAGCGCGTCAAAACCGTCAATGATATCATTGAATGTTGTTTTCGTGCCTACTACGACCGGCTTCATGTTAGTAACCGGCTCTAATGCGTTATATACACCTACAGCATCATATATTTCGAAATGAGTTTTTCCAATATCATCACAAAGCCTGGTAGCACGACCGAGCATCTGCTCGAACAGGATTCTAGACCTTATTCTTCTAAGGAATACTAAATTCTCAATTTCCTCAACATCAATACCGGTTGTAAGAAGATCTACCGTTACAACAATGTTGGGATATTTGTCATTCTTAAACTTTCGGATAACTTCATTGATTCTTTTCTGATTGCCATTTTCTATGGATCCAGTAATCTTCATAATCGCTTCCGAACTAACACCCTGCTCAGAATATATTTCCTGAAGAATCCTTGTGACCATATCTGCGTGTGAATCATCTACAGCGAACACAAGCGTCTTGCCTTGATCGTTAGGGTCGATGTCCTTGGCAATTTCTGCGAGCACTGTCCTATTAAAAGGCTCTGTCACGACTTCTTTATTAAACTTATCCACCTCAAACTTAAGATCATCATCGAGCTGATCGGAATTGATTATCTGCTTGGTTACAGGGTCATAAATAGGCACCGTAGAACCTGCTTCAAACACAATCCCTTCTTCGCTAAGTTTTGTCTTTATAATATGAGGCGCGTCATGATCCACTAAGAAACCATCTATGACAGCAGTACGATAATCATATGTATAAACCGGACTACCAAAAATCTCAGTAGTCTGCAGTGCTGGCGTTGCAGTAAGTGCAATTTTAATAGCATCAAAATAGTCAATTACAGAACGATATTTACTCCTGTAATCATCCTGATCTCTATAAAGACTCTCTTCCTCCGCCATCTCCTTATCCAAGATATAGCCGCGGTGCGCTTCGTCTACGATAATTAGGTCATAATCAGTTGAGCCAAGCCTCTGGTCAGAGTCATCATAAAGAACCCTCTTTACAAGGCTCTGCACTGTACAAATGTGCACCTTAGTATCTTTGTCAAACTCTTTGTCTTTCAGCTCCTTAACGTCATATATCTGATTAAGAGTAAGCAGGTCTTTAAGCTTTACTTCCCTAAACGTATCCATTGTCTGCTCGCCGAGAGCATTCCTATCTACCAAGTATAGAATCCTCTTAAACCTCTTAGCTGTAAGAAACCTATAAACCATGCCCAGCACAGTTCTTGTCTTACCCGTACCTGTTGCCATAGCAAGAAGTGCAGTCTTCTTATGATCGTTGATAATTGCGTTTTCAGCTGCCTTGATAGCTTCGATCTGGTAATAGCGTAAATTAAGGCCATCTGGATTCTCGAGGTCCTCAAACCCAGTTGCTACAAGCTGCTTATTGGCCTCCTCAACATCTTTTTGAAGATCAAGCGCCATCTCTTCAGGTCTTGGCCATGCTGCTACAGCAGTCGGAACATTGAATGTCTCTCTAGTGTCGAGACCCCATATACCAGATTTTTCCTTGTACTGTTCCAGATAAGGTCGTCCATTTGTAGCAAACACAAAAGGTACAAAGTATTCAGCATACTTCCTAATAACGTACTTATGATCCTGCTGTCTAATGTTTTTTGCATAATCTTTAGCCTGAACGTTAAGAGCACCAAACACATCTGTATCTATCTTTTTTGCTTCAACAATTCCAACCAGTTGCTCGCCTATGAACAATGCATAATCGGCAAACCCCTTATTTCCAAGGCTACTATCTGTAGGCCACTCGGCAATTGCCTTCGCAACTCCCTTTTCAGGTCTGCTTCCTTTTGAATAGCGAATTTCCTGGGTATCAACAGTCCACCCCGCCTGCTTCAATTGCTCGTCGATAAGCTCTCTGGTCTGAGCCTCAGACAGATGAATGGCTTGAGCATTCTTAAATGCACTGGTCTTTCTATTCTGGTCAGACTTACCGGACTTACGAATATTATCTATCTCAGCCTCAAGCACCTTAAGCTTTGCTTCCAGTTCACTATTCTCTTTAGCCAGCTGCTCTGACTGTACGGACTCATTTACAGGATCAACATATGGTGCAGGCTTAAATTTATAGTCCCCATATGTCTGCATAAACCACACGCCAACATTAAAAGCTAATTCAAGATTATCCTTAGCTCTCTGGACATCATCATAGCCTTCATGTGAAGCATCATTTCTGGTTCTTCTTATAACATACAGTGCATCATCTATGTCTCGCGGAAGCAAGCCGTTGAATTTTAATATACGGATCCTGTTCGCATGGGTGTTATCCGTTTCTGGCTCAGGTATACCATCGTAAGCAAGCATATATCTTACTATTGTTTCCGCGTATATGCCCTGCTTATACATGGAACCATTGGGATCTGAATACACATACTTCTCAGCCAGTTCACCTGTATTGGCCAAATCTTCCCAATGTGATTTCAAAAAAAGGAAATTTCCCATCTGCATGCTCCTTCCTATAATTCTAAATTATCGGAACTTTATGGCACTTTTTATGATACCATTTTTAATACGTGTTTTCCGATGTTTATTAGATTTTAACAGTTACAATTCGCCCTTGGTTGGACTAGGAAAACAGCGCCAGGCTTCTGCTTTCGTCGTTTAATTCATCCAGCCTTGTATAGTACTGTTTCAGTTCTTTATTAATATCTGATAATGATCTTAATTCAAGTGAATCTTCAACATCCATGTACTTGGAAATAGACCAATCACCCGTCTCCAGCACTTCTGCATTCGGGATAATAAATGAAATGCCATCAACAGCCTTTTTCCCTTCTAGGATGTCGTGTAGCTTGTCTTTATCCTCCTGCGTGATATAGGCATCGTTCCTGCGTTCTCTCTTAACCAACGTGGTGGCATCCACAAACAACACATCCTTATTGTTATGTTCAAGCACAAGCATTGCTGTACTAATCATCGTGCTGTTATATACCGGTGGTAAAGATACTACTGCTTTCAGCAATCCTTCCTTTACCAAATTTCTGCGGAAAGTACTGAGCGCTTTTGTCTGCTTAAACAAGATTCCCTGCGGTACGATCAGCACGATTCTTCCGTTATCTTCCATGGCATCCAATGCGCTTGCCATAAAGAGACATTCCATTTCCTTGCACGAATCAGTATCCATCCACTTATTAACTCTGTGAAGCTGATATCCTACCAGATCATTCATAGGACGCATTCCGAAAGGAATATCCATAATTACTTTGTTCGCCACATATGCTGAATCCATCGCAGTGAAGTCTTCCTGCATAACGTCAAAGCGAATACCACAAAGAATCATATATAATGTAGCCACCTGAATGGAATCCGTATTAATATCAACACCATAAAGAGTTACATCCTTTTTCCCTCTAACAGCATTGATTGCTGAATATCCATATCCTATCGTTCCATCAAGCACGGTTTCTCCATCCTGAACATTCGCTGCGATACTTAGTAAATCTGCTACTGCATTACTAGAAACCTTCTCCGCAGTATTCCTATCCTTTGATGAATCACATATGAGCTGCTTGGCATACGGATAGTATCCGTCCTCATCAACTACAATATCTGCAATCATTGACACAATATCCAAGAAGGCTTTTTTCCATGCATTCTCTTCTGATCTGAACGAGTCTAATACCCCTGACAGCAGCCCTCTCCTTACATTATATGTTTCCTCCAGTATCTCTGATGCATTTCTGATAATCTCAATATCTTCTGTCGAAACTGGTCGATACAATACTTTAGTAAGCTCAACAATTGCCGGCATGCGTTCAGGATTCTTACAGGCATTTGTTTCGATCATCTGCTTAAGGCACATAACATATAATGTACTTCCTATATACTGCGATCCAAACATTCCTGCACCACGCCATCTATTCGCTATATCCCAGTTGAATTTCTCAACACTCATTACATCATGCATTCCTATTACCTCCTAAAACAGAGTCCAATTTTTCTCTCTCGAGAGAAATGATTTTCTCCATTACAATTTGCTTCTCATTCAGTGTTCTGTAGTACTTAGCCACCTGTTCCTGGTCCTCTGTGGGAAGAAGGTTTATAATCACATCCTTAATCTTTCCTATTGTCAGCATCGGAACTTTAGCACCACTTACCATATTCATAACCTGGCTGAGATATACTCCTGAATTGCAAAAGGCAGTTAAGTATTCTGACAAAACATTCTTACCGGTGTTTCTTATGATGATACAGAATGATGTTATCAGCAGCCCTTCATCTTCTTTAGAAACTAATGCCGCATCATATGGCGACGAAAGCTTTACAACAATATCTCCAGCTTTAGTCAGTTTCTTTTCATCAAACTCCGCCTTATACTCAACCTCATATAATTCCTCATGTACGATACTTCCCGCCTTAATGGCTTTGGGCGGAATCACCTTTACCTTTCCCAAGACTCTTTCGTCCCTTTTCTCATTAGCTTCAATTCTTGAAGTAATCTGTCCACCTATAAAGCTTAGGCCTTTTATATCGCACAGCTTAATCTGTTTATTCAATTTTATATCCTCCGTTCTGTTGATATGTTTTTCAATGTTCATAACCGGTTTGCAAAAGAAATGGCACGGTACCAGTGCCTCTTCCTTTTGTGATGACATCATGTTAGCACAACGTTCCAATGGTGTCAATAACATTTTTGATAATATCCATTAATTGATGATATATTTTTGTATGTTCATCAAATCCATTTGATCAAGTAACTAGTTTTCGCAGCATTTCATAAGCATTGTTTTCTTGATACGCATAAGGTATCTCCTCAGAAATAGGAACAAGCTTAATATATGGCTTTATCTCTTTTACAGTTTCAAGCTGCACATCATAAAATGACTCATGATTAGCATAGTCATCTACTATTCCGTAGAAAACAAATAACCCCTTAAGCTCGGCATTCGCCTCAATAGTACTGATAGATGTAATATACTTGTAAGTAAGACTCGGGATAATTTTATGCCGGACCTTCGTATTGGATGAAAACTTTGCATCACAAATAATATAATTCTCTTTATCCTCATCTGAGTACTTCAACAGGTAGTCCGGAACATAATAGTGCCCTCTACGTTCCTCATCAGATTCATTATTTAAAGATATCCTATTGTTTCTGAACAACCCTATTCCATTTATCTCTCTGCTGTCCTGATCGTAGATAATAGGCTCGTAGTACAAAGTTATTGTGCTAGATTCATTTTCAAATATGTATGTGTTATTGCAATTCTTTTGCTCATATCTCCAATCAGCACGTTTTGGATACTGAACATGCTTTGCTTCTTTAAGAACATATCCAGATTCTCTGATATAATCGACAAGCTTTATCAACGAATATGTCTCAAATATCTCTGGAGCATTAAAGAAATTCATCAACATCTGTTCTTTTTCAAAATCATAAACATTGCGCTTATTCCATTTCATGATGCACGAATAAACACGGTTGTACTGCGGAACATTCATGAAAATTGCAGTTGGCTTAGGCATTACAAAGTTATTAGAGTATGTTACATCCAAGATACGTGTATACGACATCAGTAACTGTCTATATTTTTCTTCCAGCAGCATAATTCTCTGCATAAATTCTCTAAGTTGCTCTGCAGCATTTTCATATATTATGAAAGAGGAAACTATGTACCCATTATCTGCAGTTTCGTTGACTATAACGCTATCCATAAAGCGCTGAACAGTGCTCTTCAAGTCCTCAATTATAAGAAACATTTGATTAAGGAAGCCTATAACTACCTGGTTCTCATAGATATCATAAGTAATGACATTTTGAGTCATTAGTGTCTTTCTCGGAAGATATGTTTGCGATCCATAGCTGATTCCTACAACACTACGATCCAGATACTCTGGATGTCTTACCATATACTGAATTGTCTTGGCATCGACATGCTGTAATTTCTCCGTTCTATCCAAAACCTCTTTTTTATCAAGCTTATATCTGCTGTTCGCCATGAAGTAGCCATAATTACCTTCATATACATTGGCAACCTCTTCCAGTAATATGATCTGTGACCAAAAATCCCTTGAAACTTCTTCTTTGCCAATCCCGGGATGGGTCATTTCCTGAAATAAATAGTCCTCCATATTCGCATAAATATATTTCAGCATTAGGCTTACTGATCTATTCTTATCACTTGGTCTCACAAGAACAGATACATATTCAGAATAGAACCATTGTTCAGCGTTTGGTTTCTTTATGAGAAGCGCAATTTGAGCAAACCCATAGATATTAGCAAATATCCTTTGGTTCTCATAACCAAATACGATTTTATTCCCATATGTATAGGACTCTTGTTCCTCCCCGTTTATAAACACCCTTACAGCAAAAAGGCTATCATCTGATGTTAGTTCTATCTCGTACTCGACATCTTCGCAAACACTTTTGCATACTTTCAAAACCTCTTCCGCGCTGTGAATCGGCTTATACGGAGACATTATTAAGTTGATTTCCCCTCCAGTAGAAGGTCTGAGTATTATTTGCTCCATACGTTAATTAAAGAAGTCATAGTACTTCATTCTCATATTGCCACGGCTTATTATATCGCCAACAATCTCTGCAGAATGCATCAGGTTTTTTCCATCGCAGTAGTCTTGCAAATCAGTCAGCCAAACCTCATATTCTTCACCACTTCCGCTAATTTTCGGCAATACCTTTTGTGAGATCGCATAATCTATAGCTACGATATTGGGCTGATTTCCATATGTATCCTCAACCATGATCGTTGATGCAACATTCCAATAATCAAATATCGCCATGTTAACTCTAGGACTTAGATAAACACTTTGTTTTGCAAACCGGTCTTTAATACCTTCTAAGATATTTGCAACCTCTCTGTCATATTCAGTCTTAACTCCCGTATCACTGAAAACAGCTTTTAGGTTCTGCCATGTAAGATGCTTAATTACTTCGTTCTGAATTTGTGCCTCCCTGGTAAAGACATTATTCTTTGGCAGCGTAACTACCCAAGCTCTATCCACCAGTCTAGGGGAAAGAGTTTCTGTAGTATGATCATTATTGATTGTTGCCAGGAAATGCAACGTATCAGGAATATGAAAAACATTATCACTTCCCATATTTACAAAGCTATTATCACCCTTATCATCGCAGACATTCATAAAATCAGCCCAATAATACTCCATAGGGCTCAGGTTTGCTTCATCAAGCAGAATAAAGAAAGGATATTTAGAAACATTACCAGCATATTCTTCATTCAACACCTTCAGACCAGTGAAAACCTCTCGGTTGTTTTCTTCAAAAGACTTTGTCAGAGGATTGTAGTAGCCTATAAAATCTCGTTTCGATGTCCACCCGCGCTCTACTGATACCGGGATGTATCTGGACACGCCTTTTAGCCCATTATTGCCACGAGAGTAATCAGTCAATCCCATAACTTTTGCAACTATATTGCAAATTGATGTCTTACCACATCCGGGCATACCAGAGAAAACTGTCAAGAATCCCTGTGTACAACATGTAAAAATGTTTAATATAGTATTTCTGTCGTACTTAGGTCTGGCTATCTGAACTGCATCAACTATATAATCAATAGTTTCGTTTTTATCCAGCTTCTCCTCTTCCACAGAATTAATTGCAGATACCAATTCCTCCAATGCTGCTTTTTCTTCTTTTTTCTCCCACTCTGATGCAGACTGAAGCATTTTACTAGACATAAATCCATCGAATGTGATATCAGCCATTTTGTCTGAATAGCTGTTTATCAAGCTTACAAAGCTCTGCTCAAGCCCCTTTGTATCGCTTCGTAGATTCTGAATATGATGTTCCAGATATTTTTCCTGTTCTTTCAGCGATTCAACACGTGCATCAAGCTTTTCCGTGGCTCCAGCCCGCTCAAGTTTTTCAAGAATGTCAGCCAGCTCTACTTTTTTGTTGTTTATTTCTTCTGTTAGTTCAGAGAGCTCTGCCTCTACCCTGTCATTTCTATCTGCCTGAATTTCAGTCGCTTCCGCTTTCAGTTCATCAAGTTGCTGCTTTGCAGTCTCTAATCTTGATTGAACTATTCTAATTCCCTGAACTTTTTCCAAGAACTCTGGATGATTTTCAATGATTGCAGTGAGCAATTCGTCAGTCCGTGAATCATCTTTATTCTTCAGCAGCATTTTATAGATAAAATCAGCTGCATCAGAAAGGATCTCCTCTCTTTCCTGCTCAGAAGCGAACAGCTCCTTCAACCGGTTGATTCTACCATCCCTAATCTCATCTGGAATCCTATTTCCAAAGATCTTAGAATCCCCAAGCTGCTCAATAAAATCACCAACATCATCACTCTGGACTTCTGACAAACTATCCACATCGATTGATTCAACGAATGACTCAAAGAGCTCCTTATCTCCTAAGATATCTTTATATACTAATGGCGCGTCTTCCTTAACAAAGTAATAGTTTTCGGCATATTCCGCAGTCCATGCGTCCCAGGAAGTCTCAACGCGGACGCGTTGACAATCCTCAGATCTATGGCCAGTAATGTAAGCACTATTCCCGCTATCCTGCGTCACAATGTAATAAAATGAGTTTAATTCCTGGTATTTGATCCTGTACGGTCCAGCATAAAAGCCCTCGCCAAGGCTGACTATGATTGTTTCATTTTCAATATACGAATCACCAACTAGACGAACTGTTCTTTTCGTCAATATATCATCTTCCAAGTCATCCTTCCGGATAATCTTTGAAAGTCCAAGATCGCTCAAATATTGGATTTTTCCATTGTTACACCCATCCCAGGCAGATAATTTGTATCCTGTTTCATTTAATTGCCCATCATTCCTAATATTTAGGTCCAGTTGGTCAATATCACAATCCAGCACTGCCAGCTCACCATCATGAAATCTGGAGTACATGAAATCTACTTGCGCTTTATCCCAAATATTGTAATAGAAATTTATATTATTCTTCTGAGACTTGGGAAGTAGTTTATTTACTTCACTTTCACTAAAAGAATTATAGTCTCCATCCTCATATGACCCAATCGGAGTAAAATTGTAGAAATTTCCTATAGTATTAACTCTTCCAATGTAATACACGTGTTTATCTCCTTCTTGATGTGTTGTAGGATGTGTAGTAGGATGCATGTCATTATTAAGTGCTTCAAGTAATTCTTCTTCAACAAGCAGCGTATCTACTTCATCAGATATATCTTCTTCCGAAATTTCTGATTCTTCCTCTTCCGCAGCTTTTGCTTTGTTTTCTAACGCGATTCTGTTTCTTTCTGCCTTCTCTTTAGCCGTAAGCTTTTTTACTTTTACTTTTTTGGCAGGTTTCTCAGCTTGTGGCTCATCTTCAACGCTCTCTGCTTTTACCTTCTCTTGAACTTCCCGTTCTTTCGCATCTTCCTTCGCCTGTTCCTCAGATTCCTTCTTTTGAATTGTCCGTTTTGCCTCTTCTACATCCTTGGCTGCACATAACTCTATAATAGATTTCCTTCTGCCCTCATCTAGTTCCAACCCATTGAGTTTTAGCTGGACCCACAACAAATCAAAGTCCAAATTGTTATTTTGAGAATCGCCACTCTTCATGAATTTATCAATCAAGTCTGCAAACTCTTCGTCTGAGTAGCCTTCCAGTGTCTTTATGCTAAAGGTTTCATTTGTGGTTTCTTCTATGCAGTTTCTAAGCACTGTGGCCATCTCATCAGCATGTGTTTCCAAAGCCTTTACGAAGTTTTGATCTTTTCTCCTAAACTGCTTAACCGCAATTCCAGGAAGATTTCTCTTCACGAGCACTGAATTGGATTTCATATTTCCCAACATGGCTGAAAATTGGGCATACTTCCTTCCATTCTTTTTTATTAACTCTAAAAAAACAAGGTAAAAGTTCCCCTCGCGTAGCAGTATATCAAGTTCCGCATCAGTTAATGAATCTAACATAAAATTCATTTTAAGCCCTTTCCAACTATCGTATTTTTGATACGCATCACAAAATCGTGCTTATATACCATAGCTTTGATATATTATAACGTTCACACATAATTGTAATATGGATATGTAAAATAATCACGAACAGGCAATTAATTAAATATAAACTATCCTCATATAAAATATATCCCCCACATCTTTTGATCAGAAATCTACTAGATATATCCCCACACTAATCTGGGTAAAGCTCCCTTTCAGCTTAACATCTGTTATCTTCGCCTTCAGAAGCTTTCCCGCATCCATAAGTCTGGCAAACACTATGTTGTCCTTCTCCGGAACATAGCCCAGTTTTTTCTTTTCGTCGTTGATGATCAGGATGGCATTACTGTCGAACTTATTATCCTCGCGCTGCAGAGTCAGCATATCGCCAACCTTGATATATTCAAGAACAGACTTATCCTCCAGGTGTGTGGTTCCGGCCACATAGGAATCAAAGAGGTAGATCTCTTTGATGAGAGGCTTGATGATATCGCCAAGTTCATGGCCTTCTATTGTGGCAACTGCGCTCTGCTCGTGTGTTATCTTCAGTTCATTTGCCATGTTATCTTCACCCCGCTTCCCAGGAGTTCCTCAAGAACCTCCTCCAGCTGCTTACTGTAGTCATCATAAGTCTTAAGTTCTGTATTCAAATCTTCCTTCTTGGCTTCTACTGCTTTGCTGTCCTCAAGGAGAAACTTGTACTGATATGGATCTGTCTCCATTATTTCCATGATCTCTTTTTCCAGGTCAGATATCTTTTCCTCTATATCAGGGATATCCATGTCATCGATATCTACTGACTCAAGAGCCCGCATTACAAGAACTTCAAGTTCTTGAAGATCCTTTAGGCTGTTGCAGGAATAAGCCACTGTAACTCTGTGCCACAGATCCATGAGTTCCTCGGAACCGGTAACTGCAGGATTGATATCCGGGTGGATCTTCTTTACAAGCCTGTGGTAGATGCGCTTGATCTCCAGCATATCTTTTTCCGTGACAGTGGTAGACTTAAAGGCAGCCTCATGCTCTTTTACCATGTCATTCAGCCGTGCCTGAAACTCCGCCATTTCTTTTTCCAGATAAGCCTGAAGTTGTGCCTGATCGACGTTATTCCCGTGGTTCAGAGCAGCCTGGCAGTACTCGATGGTCTTCTTTTTCCGAATGCACTCAATCTTTTTCCTAAAGAGTTCCAGAATCAGGTCCCCGAACCTGCGCACATACTCGGCGTGATACTGGAAAGCTTCCTTCTTCAGTTCATCTCTTCTGTTTATCAGTTCCTCATACCTTGCGTAAGAAGTATTGTGTCCTTTAATAACATCAGCCATTGTCCATCACCTCAAATCCATACAGGTCGCCGTAAATGGCAGTAAACTTGGTTCCATCCTTGGTGGCAGCATCTTTAAAGAAATCATCTCTTGAGTGGTACCATTTTCCATTGAAGCAGACAACGCACTCGTCGCCTTCCATCACTGACTCCAGGTTTATCTCCTCATTCTCGTAAAAGAACCTGATCTTGTGAGGAGTGTTCAGGATATAATAAAGGTCAAAGAAATCAAAGTAGTCTTCATCAAACTCAATAAGCTTGTAAAGATCATCGATAAGCCACTTCATTATATTGAGATTGCCAAAGAAGGCATTAAAGTGGATCCTCTGAGCCAGCCAGTCTTTTGCCTTAAGATAGAGGTTTACTGCATCTTCCTCTTTTCCCTCTTCTGTCCTGATTCTGGCAAGCCGGGTGTAAACTTCCGGGATAGGATCAAAGACATTTCTGCAATCCTGAACCTTCTCATAGAGGTCCTCGATCATGCTCTTGTACTTATCCATGTCCTTGTCTACGTAGTAGCCGTTCCTGTACATGTCAGCCACTTTGTAGGTTGCAACGAGGTTACCCTTGTTCATCATCTTGGTGAAGTATTCGAAGGCTTTGCCGTAATCTCTTTCTCCGGTCCTACCGTAATACCAGATGTATCCAAGGCACTCATAGGCCTCGTCGTAGTCCATGGATGCCGCCATCTCATAGTATTTAAGGGCAAGGTCGAAGTGCTTTTTCTCATAGTAATATCCCCCCAGGTACATCATGTCTCTGGGATCCTTGCGCTCTTCAATCAGGAAGTTCAGTGCCTCGATGAACATGAATTCCTCTTCATCTGTGAATTTTCTGCCTTCGTCAAAACTTCTTACTATATTTTCAGCTTCTTTGATTGTCATGGTAAACCTCCTTGGGAGAACAATATAATTATCTCACACTTTTGTTTGATACGATGGTAACGCATCAGGGCTTCAGAAAGGTCGCTTCGCAGGCGACGGACATGTTTTAGTGATGATTGCTGCGATGGATTATCCAGTATGCATGATTACAGCCATTTGTCATCCTGAACGCCTCATCCTTCATCTGTCTGTATAGCTCCGGATTCTTCTTTTTCACTGCTGCGCATCTCAGATCAAATTTCAAAAATCCTGCAACAATCTCTATAGTCTTTACAAAGCACCAGCCCACAAATAGTATTGGTGCAAAAGCTATAATCAAAAATATCATGGTAATTTCCTTTCTTTCTCAGCCAAGTTCCCCATCCCTATGGCAAATCTCATAGTACTCACATGTAACACAGAAATGCTTACAGAACTTGTTGTGGCCCATAAGGCATTTCTTAACCCAATACAATAACCTCTTCATAAGCTCAGCCTCCTTACCAGCCCATGTCGTCCATGTCATCTTCGAAGTCTAGCCAGGCATCTAGGCGATCATCTTCCCTATCACGCCTGAATTCTTTCTGTCTACGATCGAAATCCTTGCGTTCCTTCTTGCTCATGCCACCCACAAGGCTCTTGTACTCTTTATCTGTAAGTCTTACGTCTTTATCCTTCTTTCCAAAAAACATATGCTCACCGTCCTCTCTATAGACACAGGCAGGAAATGATATATGATCATTCCCCGCCCCAAAACACTTTTTTCCTCGCTCCTTGTACCTCTATCCTAAAAAATCAACAGTCCCATAAAAACACCAACTGCATATTGTGTCTGTTTGTATTAACGCCACAATATATAGTATGATTTGACGCAAATTAAAAAGAACCATTGATATTAACTTATACCAACAGTTCTTTCTTAATATGATTACCAGATTGAAATATCTCAATACCCAAGCAGTCTGCAGAACAAATCTACGGGCTGTACCACATATTCGTTTGGACGAGCACTGCTTCTCATCTGAACCTGACCATCAGCTCTTGATTCCAGAGTTAGCACTGTCCCATCCGATTTTGTAAAAGATATCTTTTGCCCGATTGAAGCCCCTGCGACGTCGCCTTTCTTTGAATACTCCTCGGAAAAGAGATTACACCAACGGCTCTTGATCCCATCAATAACCTTTCTGTATAAGATAAAGTCTTCACTGTGAATTAGGAAAATATAGGAGCGCTGAGTCCCTTTATGAAATGTGAGAATTACGGGCTTCGCATCCGGAATCCTATCTACCATGGCGTTCTTGTAATCATCCCATTGAGTGTACGTCCTTCTTCCCTTGTGGCAGTAATAAACAACATTGTATCCTTCGTTATAATATCTTTTCACTTCATTTGGGAAGATATATTTGTCAGCACCTTTTGCCAGATAATCATTTTTATCCAGGAGGCCATTGTCCGGATCCATGAAAATCAGATTGGAGCCTTCCAGTGCATCCATGCTCTTGTTAAACCAATGTATTCTAAAATGTTCCTTTTCAGGAGGATTACCTTGTATCTTAAGAAGGCCATCATAGTACAAGGCATTTTCAATCATCCCAGAGTCTTGAACTGCCTGGACTGACCTGTTTCCACTATTCACAATCTTCTTTAGTACATCAAAAACCACAGGATCATATCTGCGCATATCCTCTTTTTCCAGATAGCTGATATGCTTCCCATCATTGGAACCATCATCCTCTGTAAGATACCAGTTGATTCCAACTCTCACTCCAGCTTCCGAAAAAGCTCTAAGCATGGAACATTTGCCATAGTCTCCAACATCACCAACGTACTGATTCTTCATGTGATTACCCTCATTTATTTGTGCGATTTCAGCGTTTTTATTATAACAAAAAACTACGCCACCCATGTAGATGACGTAGTTAGATATCTCCATATTCAAAACATATCTTCAGTTATTTCTTTACATGCGAACCATATATAACAAAAGCGCTAACTGTTCCATTAAACGAATTTTGATAAGAACACATGTTAATGGGAACTCCATATACAGTAACCTTATCGTTTTTATTTACATCCGGAAGCTCTCCTGGGCATAATACAAATACCCTGTTACCATCAGTATCCTCTACTATGAACCATGTAACTACAGAGTCGAAAACTGTCTCCTGTCGTATCTGTATTATTTTCTTGGTTTTAAATGTTATTATCTCGTCACTGTGCTCTCCCGGTGTTTTATATAGCTCATTAAGGATAATATCCTCATTTATTTTACCCTCTAATGCCTCTTCATTCTCAACCATAAACAAGTTGTCATGCTCATCAATAAACTTTATCGAAGCATCATTTACCGAGTAACTCATAAAATCTTTTACAGTCCCCAGATACACTAAAAGTTCGGACTTTGTAGGCGTACACTCTCCATTTGTCATATGCCCCCTATAATTTGTGACCTCATCACTATCGTATGTAACTACACCATAACCATTGTAAGTTCCTTTATCAAAGTCTCCTTCATATGTATAAGTTATACCGCTATCATTAGTAGCTGTGAATTTTCCCGTTCCAGATGCCCTGCCATCAATAACACTGCCTTCATATTGGCCAGTTCTTGATACCTCCTTGAAATCAATAGTATAAACATTAGTCTTTAATTCCCCTTCACCCGAAATGTCGCCGTCAGTCCATGTTCCAGAATAATCAATGTTGATATCCGTAGTTTCAGCCGAGAATTGCCCTGTTCCACTTGGTATTCCATTTACCATATCCCCAGTGTACTTTCCTTTAGCCACCTTGCTCTCATAGGAAAGATCATAAGGATAGTCCGTTATTTTACCATCTCCTTCAACTGTCCCATTTGCAAAGGTACCTGTATAACTCCATCCATCTTCAGCCACAAATGTTCCTTCTCCATTTGGTCTCGCATCTGTGACTTTTCCAGAATAAACACCTGAATTATTATGTATTCCAATTCTTATTGTACAAGGGTACTTATCTACGCTTCCTTCACCGGATATTTTTCCATCCACAAAAGTTCCCTGATAGACCCAATTGCTCGTATCATCTATCTTTACAACGTATTTTGCTTCTCCGACAGCATTACCGTCCTCCAGGGTTCCAGTATACTTTCCTGTATATGTAATTGTGTCATCCACAATTGTCAAATCATAATCCGTAACTTCTTTAGTACATCCAGCTAGAACTAGTGGGACAAGCAGCAACAATAATGCGCCAATCTTTTTCATGTTTACCTCCTGGCTAATCACAAGCACGAATTAACGTATCTCCGCTTATTATCACTCTAAATAAAATTATATATTTGCTGACCCATAAAAGCATAAGTTAATCATAATTTAATAAACGACTGTTTTTGAGATTATCCCAACGCTGTGGCTGGCAAAACGGGGCAAAAAAAGAGCTCTAAAGCGCATGCCTTAAAGCTCTTTTGACTCATAATTATTCTGTCTCATCGCTCAATTATGGATGTCTAAAACCGCCTCGCATATCTCCTCTTCCCATTGGCAGATGCCCTGGTCTTGGACCAGGTCTCATACCAACAGGCGGCCTTCTGTTACTTGCAAGAACCGCTCCTCCTATTGCGGCGATAGTACTTCCAATTATTGTTCCAACACTGCTCGTGTTTACTTCAGTCTCATCATTTGTTCCGGACATACTCCCACTGACCTGTGAACAATCTGGCACAGGCAGTGGCGCTCCACAATACGGGCAGACATTTACATCATCATTACTTCTCTGTTCGCAATATTCGCATCTGACCATATCAAGATCTCCTCTAAAACTATTGGAAAGGTCACGTACTTTTACCGTGACCAGGTTAGTGTTCCTTTACAATAATCATAGAGACTCTTCCTAAAATTACCCTTAAAGTTTTTAACTATTTAATGCATCTTTTGCATGCCCAACATAAACGTCGGCGTTGTCCAATATTCCCTGCTTTTCTTCTTCATTTAATGCTCTTATAACTTTGGCCGGACTTCCATATGCCATCATCCCATCTGGTATGATCATATTTTCTGTTACCAGCGACCCGGCTCCAATAATACAGTTATCTCCAATCTGAGCACCATTCATTATTATCGCACCCATTCCAATCAAGACATTATTGCCAACATTGCAGCCATGGACAATAGCACTATGGCCTATAGTTACATTATCTCCAACGCTCAGCTTAAAATGCTTATCCACATGAAGGCATGCGAGATCCTGAATGTTTGTTCTTTCTCCTATAACAATTTCTCTGGAGTCACCTCTTATCACAGCGTTGTACCACACACCACAATCTTTTCCTATGGTAACGTCTCCAATAACCTGGGCCCCAGGTGCTATGAAAACACTTTTATCAATCATATATTCTGTCATCCTTTCTCTTATAAGACAGATTTAACCACCTTGCTCAGTTCCTCAGCCAAAATCCTGTGTCCCTCCGGAGTAAGGTGAAGCGAATCCGTCTTTGACGGGTATATATACTGAGCCGCATTAAAAAAGATGCAGCCCTTTTCGTCAGCAACTTTTTTATAGCATTCAGGAAATTTTCTTGATTCTTCTACCGCCTCTTCGTAGAAAGCTCCATAAAATGGGGACGTCCTTATCCCCGTTCCAATCTCAGGTGGAGACACAAGTATTATCTTAGGCACAAAGCCCTGTTTCTCGGCCGTGAACTCCTTTATCACATCCACAAGAATTCCAGCTCCATCTGCTATTTGCCCCGCCGAAAGATGAAATGTATGCTTAAGATCATTACTTCCAAGCATCATGATCACTATGTCAATTGGCTTATGTGAATTAAGACAGGGCCTTAAGTATTCCAACCCATTTTTCCATCCGTCAATTGGGTCATCATGAATTGTTGTTCTGCCATTGCAGCCTTCCTCTATAACTGCATAATCATCCCCCAGAAGCATCTGAAGTTTTCCCGGATATCTAACCTCTCTCGGATATCTCATTCCGGTCTCCGGAACATATCCGTATGTATTTGAATCACCATAGCAAAGAACTGTCTTTTGCATTTTATCGCCTCTCAAAAACTATCTCTCTGTCTCCTGACAAATCATCTCTGTAAACATAGCCAAGTCTGTTGAACCTCTTAATCCCATCAGGATCCTCAATCTGATTCTCAGCCATAAAGCGAACCATTTCTCCTCGGGCCATCTTTGCATATGTTCCCTTGGTGACAAGTTTTCCTTTTACCATTTCAGCGAATGTAATCGTTATGTAGGTGTCATCTTTCTTCAGATATTTCTCGATACATTTGGAGTATTCCTTCGAGGCCAGATTTATAATTACCTTTGACTCATCAATCACTTCATCATAGAGTCTTGATCCCCACAAGTCATATAGATCTCTTTTTCCTTGGATGCTTGCATTTGCCTGCATCTCCAATCTGTATGGTGTGACACCGTCCATTGGTTTGAGCACTCCATAGAAGCCAGATAGTATGCGGAGATGTTCCTGAACATAGTCAAAAGAGCTGTTCTCGAAAACTGTCGGTGCCATGTACTGATATGCAATTCCTTCATAAGAAAGAATCGCAGGAGTCAGATTCTTTTTGAGATCCATTTCCTTCAGGCGTTTATAATTCTGCTCTGCAATTTTGTTATTACAGCCCCAGAGATCTTGAAGTTCTTCTCGGGATCTTGCTCTGAGCCATTTGAGGATTTCCTCTGTCTGAACCAAGAATACCGGAAGGCCCTCATGGGCAAGAGTATCTGTGTCCGTATTCATTTTCTTGGCAGGTGATAAAATGATCTTCAATATCTTTTCTCCCTTACGCATCAAGAACAACGTTAATGGAAAAATCCCGTTCCCCAGAATCCGACTTTGGTTTCTTTTGCCAAAAGTTCTGCGGCTGCAAGCCGCTCTTTATATTTCGTATTTGGCTCTATGGTCATGGTCCTTGCATAACCATTTTTCAAAAGAATTTCATTTACCATGGTGCTCTTATCATGAAGATAAACGTAGCACAAGGTGCGGCCGTATTCGTCCAGGAACTCCTGATCATATTCAAGATAAACTGTGTTGCCCTCAAGAAGATTTGTCGTATATGCTGATGCTTCTTTTCCCTCTTCAGTATTCTCTTTGACTGACTCATCAGCTACGCTCTCAGGGGTATCAATTCCGATAAGTCTTACCCTGGTATCCTCTCCATCAATGTCGACTATGATCGTGTCACCATCAACCACCCTGACAACTTCATATGGACCTGACAGCTCTGCTGTCAGGTCACTAATCGTGCTCTTAGTGAAGAGGACCGCGATATAAATCATGAGGAGGATTGCCACGGTAGTGGCAACAGCAATTAGGTATTTAGCTGTCCTGTTTTTCTTTCTCCGTTTTCCCATTTTAGAGCCCCAGGATTGTGAAGCAGGTAAGCTCCTTAAACGCTTCTTTTGCCCAGGCATCAGCTTCTTCATAGAGCTCAATGCTTTCAGTGTCATCCTCTGGAATGCATTCTCTTACAGCCTTCCAGTTTTCTTTGGTAACCTCAACCATTTCATATGGGTCATAGCCGGGCACGGCTTGACACAAAGCATGGTAAAAGCCCTTGTGATTCACAAGCTCGTCGTCAAAAAGATATATGGACTCCTTACGCCAAAAAGACTTTTCATCCCATCGGCCTTTGAAAAACTCATGATAAGCCGTACTTGTTCTTTGATCATTTGTCACAAAATATTTCATGTTCTTCTTTCCGCCCTAACTCAAGGCTGCAACTACGTTGTGGGTATGCCAGATATGGCAAAGAGTGAACCGGACAGGGTGCCTATGCACCCTGGTTCACGTTTTTGGCAAGCAATGCAACCGGGTACCCGGTTACACTTTTTCCAAATTTCCGAACAGTCGGAATTTTGCAAAAATGCTTGTTAGGGGAATCCCCTAATACCCCATTCAAATTTTCCAAATTTGAAGCAACGCCCTTCCGGGCTAAGTACTGATTTCTGTTCACCAAGCAGGATTATTTACTGCGCTCCCGCTCATCTTTTTCAAGGAAATCATGAACTCCGTCATGGTCCCTATCTAAGATTATATCAATATTTTTCCTTGCCACGGCAATTTCTGTATAATCTCTTCTGGCTTTCTGATAATCCTTATAGAGCTCAGATTTTTTCGACTTCAGTTCTGCATATTCTGCCTTCAGTTCCTTGATAGTCGGAAGCTTGCCACCCTCAAATTCTTTGAAATGTTTTCTGGCTTCTTCATGTTCCGTGATGTCTTTCAGGAGCTCTTCTTTAACCTTTTTACTATATCCTGCTTTCTTATATTTCTGATAGGAATCATTAGTCTGTATGTAAGTTATTATGGCGCCCTGGAGCTCTTTTATCTTCTCCATTCGCTCGTCCATGCCCTTGATTTTCAGCCTCAATGATTCATAAGTATCAAAAAGTTTTTTGTGAACACTCTTCAGATCATCATATGAATTCACGCCCATATCCGACAAAAAACTTAAGGTCTTGGCTGTCTGTTTCAGATTGAACTGCTTTGCCCAGCGCTCATATCCGGAACCCTTTCCTTCCAGGATCTTCTTCTGAACATTGATCAAAAGACTGAGTTTTTCATCCCTGGACAGCTTATCGGGACTAATATCTTTGATGCGTCTTCCTGCCAGTTCTTCATACTGATTTTCTTTTCCTTTTTTCACTGGAACAGCTTCGCCTCGTATCCTTTTCTCAATATCTTCACAGGTATATCCTGCTCCCAAAGAACCGATTCTGGCAAAAGTTTTCTGCCCTTCACACTTTAGTTTTATGTGCTTTCCGGACTCGTCAACATCGATGTTGTATTTTGTTTTTAACAGTTCGACCAGCGCCTTAAATGAAGCCGGTTTTTCTTTTAAAGCATCATCGATAGCAGTCCTGATGTAGTCACGATGGGATGGTTTCTTATGATCGCCAAGCCACTTGCCATAGGTGTTATTGCCATGCTTTGGATCCTTTATGACTGATAGATTATTCTCCAGGCAGATGATGTCATTGACCTTTCGAAGCGCAAAACTCGAGCCCCAGAAGTTCCTGAATTTCTTCCTAGAATCCATAGAAACGGAGTTGAAAATAATGTGATTGTGAATATGTTTTTTGTCTGTATGAGTTGCTACTATGAACTGATAATTCCCTTTTGTGAACCTCATTGCCAGGTCATATCCAAGTTTATTGGCCTGCTCCGGAGATATCTCTCCCGGAGCAAAAGCCTGCCGAATCTGATATGCGATCACATCTGATTTAGCTCCAATTTTGCCATGATCTCTGTCATAAATCTGCCTGACAAAAGTAAATTCTTCGGTAACTGTTTCCTGGTCACAGCGGTAGGAACTTATGTATTTTCCCTCTTCCGTCTTGTCAGGATTTTTGGCATAATCGGTCCTCAATCCAAGGGATGTTGTTAATGATGTTCCGCTATGCGCATGCATGGGAATTAGTCTTGTTGTCGCCATATTTTTCTCCAAAAAATGGCAGGCATTGTAGCCCGCCATCACGATTTTGTTATCATGTTTACCTGTCTCAGGATTTCTTTTAAAGAGCCCCACAGTTCCTTGTAATTCTTCTGGATTTCCTCCAGATCGTTCTTATAAACGCCGCCGGTTTCATTGGCATGTCTGGCAATCTGATTGAGGTTGTTTGAGGAATATCTAAGAAGTCTTATGGTTTCACTTATCCCTGTGATATCTACATTTATCACGTAACCATCAATAGCCATTTTTCTCAGATATGCACCTGTATTTCTAATGTTCGCCAGCTGTTTTTTCTCACGGATCAGTCGGAGCTCTTCATCCGAAACCCATAGTTTAATTTGGTGTGGACGTTGTCTGGTATAGTTCTCCATTCATCACTTCTCCCTGTCAGGTACATCCATTTCAAGAGCTTTTATATCAAGCCTTATAGACTCCTTCAAATCATCAAGTCTCTTCTCTATTCTCTCGAGCTCTTTTTCAATACTGTTTTTCTGTTTGGCCACCTTGTAATGCTTAGCTTTTCCTGCCACACCTTTGTGAATATTTCTGCTGGGTTTAGAGCTTGTAATACTGTCCCTGTCGTCATAACCATCATGGGTATCAGGAACATCAACGCCTTGTTCCGTGTCCGAGTAAATCGTCTCTTCTTTTACATCTGGCTTCATCGTTATCTCTTCTTCCTTTCTGTCAAATCTATGAAATCTTGGACCTTTATCTGGTCTGTTCTGAAGGTATGCATCCATCTTTTCCCTGGCATAGGAATCTAGCGCTGCAGCGTTCTTATCCTTTGCGATATGACCTTTAAATTCCTCCCTGTGGGCACTTATATATCCGTTTATGATATGAACGTCTACGCCCTTTTTTGAGGCATATTTTGCTATGTTCATATATTCGCCCGGGGATGAGTTTTTCTTCGGATCAGGGGCCATATTTTCGTTTTTCTCACTCATTCTTTTGCCCTTTCTTCAGGTCCAGTTCCTCATAAAACTTTGTGTCTCGCTCCAGCATCTGGTCAGTAAAAGACTCCATTTTATCAAGGCAATAATTTAGCCAGGACTCATCATACAGAAGTCTTATATACATGTCTCTGATAGCCATGTAATCATCAAAAAACAGACATGTCCTGATGGTTTCCGTCATCTTTTTTGTCTCTTTATCTCTGACCACATGCGAGAAGCGGATTATCCGTTTATACCGATTGTTTTTGTCGAGCTTTATTGCTGTAACTATCAGATTGAATTCATCAAAACACAGCTCCTGTTTAAACTTTTCGTTTGTATGTATTGTGCTGATCATGCTGTCCTCTTTTTATGAAAGCCAGGGCAGAGCCCTGGCCTTAGCTTTACTTGAATGGCAGATTTTCATCGTCCGGCATGGTGAATGTTTCATCTGTTTCAGATGATCCTGAGCCCTTGCTATCTGCAAATTCCTGGTCTTCTGCAACAACATCTGTCGTATACACCCGCACACCATCCTTGTTGGTATAGCTGCCAGTCTGTATGCGACCTACAACAGCCACTTTCATTCCCTTTTTGAAATACTTTCCGGCAAAATCCGCAGAAGACCCGAAAGCAACAACGCCTATAAAATCAGCTGTCTGTTCCTCTTCTGTCTTCTTGGATCTTCTCCTGTCAACCGCAAGTGTATACCTGGTTACAGATGTCGAATTGTCCTGGGCAGGCTTTACGTCAGGATCTTTTGTGAGCCTTCCCATAAGTTCTACTTTGTTCATGGCTTCTCCTCCTTAGTCGAATGCATTTGTATCGTCATAGGATGTTTCCTGCTCATCCTCAAACTGATATGCTTCCTCAAATTCCTCTGCTTCTTCCTGGTCCTTCTTTGGCTTATAAACCCAGTAATAGAAGATTACTCCAACTCCAGCCAGTCCTATGAGAATAAAGATAACAATAAGGGATGCATTACCTGACTTCTTGGGCTGTTCAGGCTCCGGTTCCGAAGTAACTTCTGGCTCTTTTGGCTCTTCTACAAGAGGAGTCTCTTCTTCCTTTATCTGGACTGCCCCGTCTTCTTCCTCCGCCTTTTCTGCAAGAGCTAAGAGATCTCTCTCCTTGGTTGTATCAAGGAAATATACATTATTGTTTTCCTTGTCCAGATCAACAATGAGGTAGAACACGTTTCCAGCATCAGTTGCGATAGTGTAGAACTGTTTTGAGCCGTTCAGAACATTGTCTATCACAGTGCCTGTTCCGTCATATGACAGCGGTGTGTGATCATCCTCCTGCGCTGGTGCTGTTTCAGGGTTCTCCGGAAGTGTCTGTTCGCCTTCCGTTTCAACCGGATCTCCCTGCGCCAGTACAGGCACAGTAAACATGTTTATCAGAAGCCCCATCAGGGCTAATGTCTTAACTACTTTCTTCATACTGCTTTTTCCTCCAACTCTTCTTTCTGAGGTGCCTTTACAGGCTCTGAGACAGGCTTCCCTGACTTTATACTGGCCAAAAGAGCTCCCAGCTCCTCCGGGGAAATATTCAAAGCCCTTATACTTGAAACCATCTGGGCATTTTCAGCTTCCAGCCTCTTGTTCTCAAGGCTCCTTATCCTGTCGTTACAAGCTTTAAGTTTTTCTTCCAGTGCTTTCTTTTTCTCAAGCTCTTTCTCGATATCAACAGCAATCTTCTCCATTACCTTATCCATCTACTCTCCTCCTTAAGCTCTATATCTGCCGTAGCTATAAAAATGTCTTCTCCACCATCCAGTAGTGATGTTGCAGTATTTTACAGGGCTACCGCAGTTTATTACCATGTAATTTCCAACGTATATGCACACGTGAGTGACAGGATTACCGGATGCATATGTTCCTGATAAAAACACAAGATCCCCGGGTTTTACATCATCTGCCGATATCGGATCGCAGTGGTTATACAATTCCTGTGCCGTTAGTCTCGGCATTGATGCGTATCCGGAAGTGTTATACACGTAGTAGACAAAGCCTGAGCAATCAAATCCATCAGGCGTAGTTCCTCCCCAGACATATGGGGTATCTATGAGACTATCTGCAAGTGAATACAAAGAAGCGAAAGCCGGATCATCACTAAGGATATTCGCAGGAACCTTGTAAGTATTCCTGGAGCCTCTGCTCATGCCTTCTGAATCGTCGGCATTGTACCCGTCCCACAGATACGCCTTATGCCCTTTTACTCCAAGCTGGACTGAAAACCTTTCATCACCCTGGCTATCAAGAAGCGCATACGCCGTCTTTACTTCTCCCTGGTTCTTCACATGGACATGCAGAATATGCACATTTACAGTCTCAGTGCCTATATAAACGCCATGTTCATCGTATTTTGGCTCTTCTCTCTCAACCCATTCATCAGTTGTGTACCAGTGATACTGGGTTTCAAAGAACGTGTCTTCATAACCTGTTACAGCACCTGCCGTAAATGGCTCATGAAGGAGCGCATTTAAATACGTTGCAATCGCATAGGGATTATGCTCTATTGATGCCACATCAGAGTAGTCATACTCATCATATCCGGGATAGGTGGTTTCAATGTTTGCAACCCAGTCCCTCAGCTCATCCTCTCTTCCCTTGTAGTAGTCCTCTGCTGCATATATATCCGAATCCTCCGCCAAGTACGTTGTTGCGAGACCCGACGTCTCACCGGATGTAAACACCATGGAAAAAAGATTCAGAATCATGTTCGTAACAAGAACAACGATAAAGACCGCTCCGCCAATCAGGAGAAGGTGCGGGCGTTTGGCTATTTCTTTAGCAAGGCTCTTCAGCATATTCCCAGCCTTTGAAGCAAGGTTTTTACCCTGTTTTTTTGCAGCCTGCCCGGCTTTATTAAGCGTTTTATGCCTCTGCTCGAATACCTTTCTGGAAAACTTCCTCTGATTGGCCTTTTTACGGAACTCTTTGTATGCCTTATGGGAATCAAGCGGCTTATCTTTGCTTATAACATCAGACACCTTAAAATGCTTGTCTCCCTTTTGGAACCATTTCTCCAGGGATTTGGTATCTCCGGTCTCAAGAGCTTTCTTGTATTCCCTTTCAAATTCCTTGGTGGTGTATCTCTGGGCCCTTACCGCCTTCGCCTTTTGTTTATGCAGCTGCCTGGATATAGCTTTTTGCATAGAGGTCTCTGAATCTACAATGAACGAACCATTACTATCGCCATAAGAGTCCCTTGCGCTCTCCTTTGCAGCGAATTTAACGGAGGCAAGCTTCGCCCTTTTAAGCTTGATGGTAGCTTTCACTCCTCCCTTAGCAGCGATTTTTCCTGCTCCTAAAGTCTTCTCTGCCACAAACTCTTTTGCATTCCCCATTTTTGCAGCTCGAAATTTTGCCCCTGAATTCATAGGCGCGCTGCCACTCTTAAACTCAGCCATTTGCCACCTTCATTTCATCAGGTCTGGTCGTAAGCACGTCATAGATCTTGCCCTTGGGGAACTCATCCTTAAATGGGATTATCATTGTTCCAAACCTCATGAGGCCTTCTCCTGAGTCAGTCTGGGTAACATAGTCCAGCTCTTCATCCGATATAGACAGGGCTTCCGCCAGAATATCCTTATCTCTCTTTGACTGAGGCAACATGTATATGAACTCAGAATTTGAAAAGATCTGCTCAATCTGCGATGACTTCAACAGGTCGGTGACGTTCTGCGTCAGACCAGTGGGAACACCGCCCCATTTTCTGAATCGCTTCCAGAATTCCACAAAGTATATGGCTGTCTGAGGGTCACGCAGCATCAAGTGAAATTCGTCTATGTCCAGTAGAGTCTTTTTCTTTTGATCTCTGTTAAAAGAGACTCTGGTCCATATGAAATTTATCAAGATGACAAGTGCCACCTCTCTTAAGTTTGCAGTAAGGCGCTTTATGTTAAAGCAGACCACTCTGTTGTTAAGGTCTATATCCGTATGATGATTGAAGACATTCAGGGTACCTGTAATGTATATCTGGAAACAGTCTGCTATTCTCTGAGCTTTGGGATTAGGATGTTTCCTGAGCGCCTCGTAGAAGTCGCTTAGCGTAGGCATCTCCTCTGCTGTAGGATTTCTTTTCATGCCATACCAGTACTTCTCCCGAAGCTCCTCGTACATATTCTTGGCAATCTCATCCACGATACTGACCTCATCGCCTTCCAAACCAGCTCTCACGCCATTTATCTTCTGACTTGCCACCTGCTCTGCGATTGAGAGAAGGAACTGGCTCTTCATTGCGATAGGATCCTCATCCTTAAATCCGACGTCAAAGTTGATATCCATTGGATTTATGTGCTGAATAGAAGATGCTGAGAAATCCACCACCTGGCCGCCGATCAGCTCAACCATTCCCTGATACTCATCTTCCGGGTCGATGACCATGATGTCGCAAGAATCATAGTTAAGGAAATACATCAGCTTTTCACGCTTTCCGGCAAAAGACTTGCCACCTCCCGGGACACCCAGATACAGGCCATTGGGATTCTTAAGTGCTGTCCTGTCTGCCAGGATCAGCTCTTTTGTCAGCGGGTTTATGCCATAATATGGCGAATTTGGCATGAATATCTTTACTGCAGTAAATGGATTCAGCATGGCAAGCTGGCTTGTCATAATGGTTCTCTGAATCTCAATCTTGTTTACACCCAATGGAAGAGTCGATACGAAACCCTGTTCCTGCTGATCTCTTAAAAGAATAAGCTGGCAGGACTGCTTATTTGCTATCTTCTCAACGCTCTTCCATACTGCCGTAAGCTCTTTTGGAGACTGAGCAAAGCATGTGACTAGGATTGTCATGTTAAAGAGGTTCTCATTACTGGAGTTGATCTCCTTAAGCATTTTGGCAGTATCCTCACCATTTGCAGTCAACTCCGGGGGAAGAATATCGATATCATAACCTTCGTTAGAGGCATGCTTTTGCTCTTTTATCTTGGAAGAGTTCAGCTGCATATTTCTTTTTTCGATATATTTCTTAGCCTTTACTCTGTCGATCGGATCCAGATGAATGCTAATGATTATAGGTGTTTCAATGTTAAGAATATCTGTGATCATCCTGTCATCAACCAATGGGCAATCCAGTGACAGCAGGGACACATTTCCGAACACATCACCCATTCTGAAATACTTACCGTTTACAGGGAATCTAAAGGACATAGGTGCTATGAAATCCTTGGTATTTAAGCCATCCTTCGACAAAACATTCCAGTTAAAGCGGAACTTATCATCCCCTTCCGGGTGCATAGCCGAATGCAGGACTTTTAATCGTTCTGCTCCATTAAGAACATGGCTTCTGGCCTTAAGTCCAGCCTTCTTAAAGTTCTCCTGCACCGCGCTGTCTACATCCTTCATTTTCTTGGCCGCCAGCTCTGGGTCCTTCTCTTCAATGACGTAAGTCAGATACCTGTTCTTTTTGATTCCTTTATTACCTTTTCTCTCCTACTATTAGTATTAGTCATAGTCTTTCTTTACCTTTTCAATAGGTTCGACTATGCTGTTTAAGATGCTGTGGATTGGTTGTTTTCTCCTACCGCATAGACGGTTTACACAAGGCTCCAACCACAGTCTCTTTGTTTATTTGTTAATCAGTTAGTTACCGCATGACGGTTTATCAAGAAGTAGGTTACGATTGCAAGGAGCCCTGTGGATCTGAAACAGTATCAATACTATTATTAGGGAGGTCCTATATGATCTATGTAGGAATTGATGTCGCTAAAGACAAACACGATTGCATTATCAAAAACTCAGTTGGGGAAGTTG
>NZ_AUIZ01000014.1:0-117439 GCF_000423965.1 Butyrivibrio sp. VCB2001
GTGATACTTCTGTTCCCCATACCTATGATTGCTAGTATAAGTTTTTCAATTGGTATTTTTCTGCTCCTAACAAAATCCTTTCCCGGAGAAACACAGAACTGATCGATGGACTTGCAAACGCTGTGTATCTCCTTTAGTAAAATATCTCTAACTTGTTTTGATTTCACGTGCACCTCCTTGAATTTAGACTTTTGCCTCTAATTTCAAGGGCCGCTTTCGCTACCTCTAAAAATAAATCTGTAGCGAAAGCGGCCGCACTTTTATGCTTACATGTCAACTGTTTTTAGAAAAAAAGACCCCTACATCATTTTCAGATGTAGAGATCTTTATAGTGTCATCTTAACTTAATGACATTGCCCTAAAGCGCAGCCCCTGAGGAACTTAATATTATGGAAGCATATCTGCATCGCCGAAGTACTCAGCCCACTTAGCTGTTCTCTCGTCGATGATAGCCTGTCCACCTGCTGAAAGGTAATCAGCAATACCGGCTTCCCAAACTGCATCGAAGTCAGCAGTTGAAGCAACTACAGCCTGATCATAAACCTGATCTCTCTTAGCTGAAAGTGTATCACCTACACCTGCCTCAGCCTCGATAACACCAACGTTAACGTTCTTAGGCTCAAGTCCGTCTGTCTTTGAGATCTTGTCAGCAGCACTTACAAGCTCAGGATCCTGTCCGGCATAACCATAAGCGATTGAAAGGTCAGCAAGCTTCTGATCACCGAAGTATGTTCCGTTACATGTGATTGTGTAGTCAATGTTCTTACCTGAGTTCTGGATTGCATCGCCTTCTGCTGCGATGATCTGGATAGCACCTGACTCAAGAACTTCGTGTGTAACACCCTCTTCACCTGCCTGGAGGTACTTGATTGTCTCAGGCTTTGAAATGAAGTCGAGGTAAAGAAGTGATGCAAGAGGCTCTGTGTTTGTTGTAGGGAAGAAGAGCTTTCTGTCGCCTGCTGAAGAGTAAAGCCACTTAGCATACTTTCCATCAGCGTTCTGGAAGCAGTCAACCGGTACGAACTTAGCATCAGGACCTACGTTTCTCTGAAGGTTAGAGTTGATTGAATCTTCACCGTTTCTGAATACATAATCCCAGTTGTGCTGGAATGCGCCTACATATCCGGCCTTGATCATATCGTCCTCAGTTGTGTCTCCGCTTCCGTAAAGAGCGAAATCCTTCCACATAAGACCATCGTTATACCACTTGTTAAGGAGCTTAACAGCTTCCTTTGTTGAAGCCTGTGTAACTGCTCTGTCATCGAATCCGTTGATGTAGTACTCTTTGTCAGTAATCTTAGGATCCATGAAAGATGTGATGATGTTAGATGCTCTCCAACCTACATCATAGCTTGTTGAGAAAGGAACCATCTTGGAAGCGTCTTTTCCAAGAAGAGTATCAGCGTTGTCTCTGAATGCAACGAGCATGTCTTCGAACTCCTGAGTTGTTGTAGGAGCCTTCATGTTAAGAGCATCGAGCCAGTCCTGACGAACGAAAGTAACGATTCTCTGCTGCTCAGCACGTCTTCCTTCAAGTGCCCAAACTTCGCCTGTCTTAGGGTCTTTGTCCCAAAGCATGTTCTGGTCGCCAAGCCAGTTCCAAAGGTTTGGTGTATCAGCCTTGTACTGCTCAATGAGGTCCTGAAGATCGATAACACCGCCCATCTGAGCGTATGTAAGAACTGTAGGATAGCTGTATGTTACGCAGATGTCAGGAGCTTCGCCTGCTGCAAGAAGGTTGTTGATATCATCAACCTCTGTCCATCTTGGAACCTTCTTGAAGGTTACTTCTACGTTGTGCTCCTCGAGCATTCCCTTCTTGATGTACTCTGTGTACATGTTGTTCTCAGGATCTGAACCGCCGTCATTTCCTCTGTCGTAGATCTCTACTGTGATCTTTCTTGTGTCAGCGAACTTACCGTCTGTAAGCTCTGATGCTGTCTCAGGCTCAGCAGCAGGTGCTTCTGCCTGTGTCTCTGTTGTAGCAGCAGGTGTTTCTGTAGTAGCTGCCGGTGTCTCTGTGGTTGCCCCACCGCCCTCTGATCCGCAGGCAACTATTGAAAGAGCCATTGCAGATGCAAGAAACATAGATAATACCTTTTTCTTCATAACTCTACCTCCATATTTTTTATGTGAATTTTTAATAATTACCAACAAGGAAGTTCTGCTCTCGCGCGAGCGCTCGCCAGAACAAGAATTCGTACTAACCTCGAAAATACCTCGCTAAGTACTCATTCTTTTACCGCACCCAGCGTTACGCCATGGATGAAGTACTTCTGCAGGAAAGGATAGATGCACAGGATCGGGATGGTTGAGAACATAACGATGGCTGCCTTAAGTGATGCAGCAAGTCCCGGAGCTGAGAAGCCCTCCTGTGTTGCAACCTCTACCTGGTTGATGTTGTTGATGATGTTGTACAAAAGAAGCTGCAGTGTGTAGAACCTGTCATCTCTCATGTACATCAAGGCATCTGAGTAACCATTCCATCTTCCTACTGCGTAGAACAGTGCAAGTGTTGCAAGAACCGGCTTTGACAGAGGAAGGTAAATGCTCATCAGTATCCTGAAAAGACTTGCTCCGTCAATCTCAGCTGATTCCCTTAAGCTGTCAGGAATTCCATAGAAGAAACTCCTCATGATGATCATGTTGTAAACACTAAGTACACCGGGCAGGATCAGAACCAATGGGTTACTGAGCAGGTGGAGCTTCTGCATCAGCAGGTAGTTCGGAATTGTTCCTGCGTTGAAGAACATGGTAATGGTGATAAAAATGTTAATTGCTTTTCTTCCCTTTAAGTGCTCAAAGATAAGGGGATAAGCACAAAGTGTTGTCATTGTAAGAGATGCTATCGTGCAGACAATTGTAAGAAATACAGTCCACACAAATGCTCTTATGTATTTGGGATCCTTAAGTACCGTTGCATAGGCATCGAAGTTAAGTCCCTTAGGTAAAAGATATACTTCATTTCTTACCAGGAAATCCGTACCACTTAAGGATTTGGCAAGAAGGTTCAGCATAGGGATTACGCAGATAAGGCTCACAAAGAGGCAAAATATCACGAACACCCAGTCCCATACTTTATCAGTCGTTGATTTTACTTTCATCTCTTTTGCCCTCCCTTACCAGATTCCTCTCTCGCCAAGCTTACGAGAGATAAAGTTAGCCATCAGCAGGAAGAACACACCAACAACCGACTGGAAGAGTCCAACCGCTGTTGTCAGCGAGAACTGAAGTCCCTTGATACCTACACGATATACATAAGTTGCGATAACGTCTGCCACCTTCATGACCAGGTTGTTCTGGAATGCGAAAGGTCGATCGAACCCGCCACCCAGGATATTTCCGAGGTTCATGATAAGAAGAACTACGATGGTTGGCTTGATGCCCGGAAGTGTGATGTGCCACATCTTCCTGAATCTGCCTGCTCCGTCAACGGCTGCTGCCTCATAGAGCTCAGGGTTAATGCCGGCAATTGATGCCAGATATACAATGGAGCCCCAACCGAAGTTCTGCCAGATACCGAATCCGATGTAGCTGCCGATCCAGTGAGCTGCGTCGTTAAGGAACGGGATTGATGATCCGCCCATCTTCATAAGAACCATGTTTACAAGTCCGTCATTGGGTGCAAGGAGCTGCAGAGCCAAGCTGTAGATGATGACCCATGAAAGGAAGTGAGGCATGTAAGCGATGGTCTGCACAACCTTCTTATAACGCTGGAAGCAAAGCTCATTTAATATAAGAGCAAATATGATAGGTGCCGGGAATCCGAAAACAAGATCCAGCAGGTTAAGTGTCAGTGTATTTCTAAGTGCATATCTGAAATCATTATTTCCGAATGCCTTGATGAAATACTCAAAACCGTGATTAGCTGCCAGTGGCAGTTTCCAAACACTCTCTACCAGCGAGTATTTCTTGAACGCGATCTGCACATAGATCATAGGTGCATATTTAAAGATCAAAAGATACAACAGTGGTAAAAATAACATCACATAAAGTTGCCAGTACTTTTTAAGATAGACACCGGCGCCCGCCTTATTTTGGGCCTTAGCTTGCCTGCTCATTTCATTCCTCCTCTAATCCCCTGATATAGCTCTCCCTGGGTCCAAGATAGGACTTCGGGATTTTAATTCCTTTTTTTATAAGCACTATCCTCTCAAGAACGATTCCCGGACTGCAGCCGTAAAACTTAAGTTCATTTTCCCCTTTTACAAGCTTTACTGTGTCCGTGACGATCTTGACGCTGTTTATTGCTTCCTCACGCCACTGCGGGCTGAAGAAAAACTGGTTCTCCGGATCTCTGACGGTGTTTATGATCTTTGTCTTGCCGCCGTTTACCGAGTATCCCAGGTACTGCTCCGGCTTAAAAGTAACCGGTGTTGTCGGTGCCAGTAAAAAGACTGCCTCGTACTCACTATTTTCCGTCGCCATAAATCTGTATGTGACACTGGGTCTTGTCTTTCCCCTGTAAAAATCCTCTGTCACAGGAAATGCTTTGATGGCGCTTCCGCTTCTTCCATAGGGAGAAAGAACTTTAAATCCTCCCTTTTTGGTGTCAGCCTTTTCGGAAAAATGTGCTGCTTCCATGCAGATATATCCGTCGCTCTCAATAAAGAGTCCCTTTGGAGCATCTGCCGGGGAAGCTTCCACCGTTACGTGTGCGCATCCGATTCCAATGCCTTCCACTGTAAACGTGCCTGTGATCTTTTCGGACAAAAGAGCTTTATTCACCGAAAGGGTAATCCGCTCTCTTTTTTTGACCTCGCCCTCTGTTTTTGAAAACAAAAGCCAGCTGCAATCGGTGCTGATCCTGTATTTGTATGGGATCTCACTTCCACTTATCAGGTCAAATTCGATACTGCTCACATCCGGTCTTAGCATGTCACTCCAGGTCTGAGGGTGATCATTCCACTCAAGGCCTGTCATGTAGTTCTCATCCTCTGCTCTGGAAACCAGCATCCTCGGCGAGTTTGCGCCATATACAAGATGCCTTATTGGATATCTGTTATCCTCTTCGTTCCAGTTGATAAAGCCCACATGCTCCGATCTGCCAAAGCCTTTGTAATAGCCGCCGTCCACCGTTTCATATTCATCAATGATACGGGCATCTTCTTTTACGCAAGCGTCAAGCTGCTCTGCAACATCGTTGGCTTCAATCCTGTTCTGCATTGCAAAGAACTTGTTCCTGCCGGCCAGTATCCACATCTTCATGAGGTTGGCCGTTCCGCAGGCCGGATAGTACAAAAGAGATATGAATGCCGAGAGGTTCTCGACATCTATTCTCTTTTTAAGTGCAGCTGATTCCTTAAGTATCTCATCGCTGAGGTTAAGGACCATGTCTGCCTCTCCAAAGTGAAGAGGGTGGTAAACATCTGCATTCATGATCTCGTGGCGTCTCTTTTCAAGAAGAGAGGTGTAATCCCACAGGATCTTTTTTGCTTTGTTTCTTCCGGAGAGGGGAAGCATACCACCAAACTGCCTCTCCGCCCACTCATTTACGTAAGTCTCAGTGATGGCTGCATCTGTGCCGCCCCACTTATCTATGTCGTAAGCAAGGTCAAGGAAATATGAAAGACCAAGCTCCTGAGTGCCTATATCACCAACATTGGTGACCCATATCTGTCTTACGCCGAACTCGTAAGCTGCTGTCATCTGCTCCCAAACCCTTGGGAGGAAGGTGGCTCCTATCCACTTAAAGGAATAAGGACCACCGTGCATATCCATGTGATAGTACATTCCGAATCCGCCGGGATGATTTCTCATCTCCTTATCCGGAAGTGTTCTTGTGTAGCCGACGTTGTTATCGGAGAGGATTAAAGTTACATCCTCAAGCTCCGGATCACCCATGAGGCCCTTTGTCTTTTCATTGCCGTAGAAGAATTCTTCCACTTCGGAGAAAAGAACTATCTGCCTCGGAACGTTCTTTAAATCATCATCAATTGTTTCTTTGATAAGATCGTTCTGGGTCTTCAAAACGTCTTTTACCAGATCTATGTTATCCTGTAGCGAAGCATCATCCCCAAGTATCCTTGAGTCTCTCTCGCCTCGCATGCCAAGAGTTATTACATTTTCAAAGGACTTGTTTCTTATAAGTCCGTCTCGCCAGAAACGGGTGATTCCCTCTCTGTTTGCCCTGAAGTCCCAGGCATCTCCGTAGATTGAGTTCTCTCCCCGAAGGAGCCTGTACTCCTCGCCGCTTCTCATGCAGGGTTCGTGGTGGGATGTGCTCATCACCACTCCGTACTCATCCGCAAGTCTTGCGCTCTCAAGTCCCGGTCCGTCCATGCTGAAGTTTGACGCCCACATGGCAGGCCATAAGTAGTTGCCCTTAAGGCGAAGGAGAAGTTCGAAAACTCTCTCATAGCAATTGGCGTTTATTCCACCGAAGTGCTCTGTGGCCCAATTTCCAAAAGCCGGCCACTCATCATTTATAAAGAATCCTCTGTATTTAACAGATGGCTCTTTGCTGACCATGTTTACTTCATCTGTCAATGAAGCGTTTTTCTTCTTTTTGGGTAATACGTGATTCCAGTTAACAAGTGGTGATACCCCGAGAAGCTCCGAGAGATGGAACAGTCCGTAGATGGTTCCGCGCTTGTCGCTTCCGGCGATGACCACTGCGTGATCAACTCCATCCATCGGGCTGTCTATAACCTGAAAGCTGTAGACTTCCCACTTACCTCTCACTTCCTCTAAATCTATGAGTCCCTTTTCTTCAAGCTCATCCAGGTAATCGCTCCTGCCGACGGTTCCGTAAATTATCAGGTTCTTACACTTACATCCCTTTGTATATTCACCTGCATGAAACCCTGTTACCAGGTACAGGTCCTGCCTGACCAGTGCTGCTACCTTATTGACTCCGGGAAAAGATTTAGATTCGTAAGTGAACATTAACCTGTTATCAAAACTGACCTTTGACACTTTTACCCCCACCAGGTTTTCTTTCCACTTTTGCTTGTTGATGTTTCCCCATTTGAATGCTATAAATAAATCATAGGGCATGGGATTTTAATACAAATACACAAAAAACCATATATTTTTTGCATTTTCCGATATAAAGTGCACAAGCTCTTTTCCCATGTATAAGGAGAGGTATGAAAAAGTGTCTGAACTTCCCGTATACCGTCATAGACAGCGAGATCATCTGCGAGCACAAGAAGGCCCGTGTCGATCCCACTGACATCAGCACTGTCCACAACCACGACGGATATGAAGTTGTTCTTTTCTTAAAAGGGGATGTAAATATGATGGTGGAGCCCGAGCTTTTCAAGATGGAGCCCGGGGATATTTTCTTTATAAGCCCGCTGGTCTTCCACGGTGTTGACCTCGAGGATGTAAGCGGCTATGAGAGGATCGTCATCAACGTTCAGTACGAGTATCTAAAGAGCCTCGGCGATTCCGAGACTGATTTTAGCACGCTCTTTAGGAGCACGAATTCTGCAAACATGAATCACCTGCGCATTCCAAAGGAGTCCATCCCCAAGTTCATTGCTGTGGCAAAAAACCTTGAGGAAGCCCTTCACAGCGAGTGCTACGGCCACAGCGTGCTGGCGAAAGCCTACCTTGCAGAGTTCCTTCTTCTTACCTGCAAGTACTCAGAGAACGTTCCTCCGCAGAAAAAAAGCAGCACTATGCCCGTTGCCGTGGCAAAAGTGCTGGAATATATCGACAAGCATCTCTCTGATGAGATCACTATAAATACCATGTCTGCCGAGCTTCACTACAGCAGTGACCACCTTAGCCGCGCTTTTAGCGAAGCGACAGGAGACTCTTTAAAACATTACATTAATGCAAAAAAAATCGCTCTTGCACAAAAATTATTGCTGGAAAATAATTCCCCCTACGATGTGTGCTTCATGGTGGGATACAACAATTATTCCAGCTTTTCAAGGCGTTTCTCAACGCAGATAGGCGTCTCGCCCAAGCAGTATCAGTTATCGAACCGCGTGGGCTAAGCCTAAATATTGGTCATAAAGCTTGATTCTTAATATATGGTTCTGCCTTTTTCGTCCGGAATGCCACATTTTCTGTAGAAGTAGGAGTTCACCTGATCTCTCCACTCTCTGGCATTATCCAGCTGAAGGTCGAACCTTTCTTTTACTCTTTTGTAGACTTCCTCGGGAACTGCGCCTTTTAAGCTGTCCCAGTCTGCTGCAAGACCTCTTGCCTCTTCTTCTCCCTGGAAATGACTGTCGTAGATGTGCTGGATCAGTGTCTTTCCGGTCTTAAGCTTCCAGGTGTACGGAATGTGATGGAAGAAAAGAAGAAGTTCTTCCGGGCAGGTATTTGGGTCGTTGTACAACTTTGCATTTTCCGGGTAGTACTGCTGGGCATAGCCCGTTCCCTTGTCTGTTCTGTCAACACCGATCCCAAGGTGATCAGCCCTGTGATAGGTTCCCCATCTTGAGTATTCATAGCCGTCAACGCTTGGTCCGTAGTGGCCGTTTGGTGTTACCATCCAGCCGATTCCAAGAGGTGATGTGTATCTCTCGTAGATCTCTCTTGAGCGAAGAAGCATGCTGCAGAGGATGTCCTCTTCCTTCTTTGGAAGATTCAACGTCTGAGCGATCCACTCTCTTGCTATCTCTTCAGCTGTGAGCTCTGTGTTAAAAGACAATCTTCCGAATCCGTAAGTATTGGCTGCTGCCAGGTCATCCCCGGTCCAGTTCATGTCGTTTCCGGTGTTGATGACTGCTGCCATTCCGCCGAGGTTGTTGCCCATGGTGCGACCACTTATAACGTCAGCCACAGTGTCTTTTTCCTCATTGCAATGTGTGTGGAAGTCGAGAACTTCCTTGAAAAGAGGGATGAGATAACACAGGTCGATCTGATGGCCGGTGTACTCCTGAGCTGCCTGAACCTCCAGCATCTGGTTGGTCTTTGTAAGGCCGCCCAGAAGGGGAGATACGGGTTCGCGGATCTGGAAGTCCATAGGTCCGTTCTTTATCTGAAGGATGACGTTGTCATGATATGCTCCGTCAAGGTCCTTGAAGTAATCGTAGCCGGCTCTTGCTCTGTCTGTCTTGGTGTCACGCCAGTCCTGAGTGCAGTTATAGACAAAGCATCTCCAGATGATGATTCCGCCGTAAGGAGCTATCACATCTGCGAGCATGTTGGCGCCATCTGCCTGAGTCCTTCCGTAGGTGAAAGGTCCCGGTCTTCCCTCTGAGTCCGCCTTTACAAGGAACCCTCCGAGGTGCGGGAGATTGTCGTAAACTTCCTTTATCTTTTTCTCCCACCATGAGATGACTGATTTATCAAGAGGATCGCAGGTGTCCATGCCTCCGATCTCGATAGGTGATGCGAAGTTGAGGGACATGTAGAGCTTTATTCCGTAGCCTTCAAAGATGTCCGAAAGCTCTTTTACCTTATCAAAGTACCTGTCAGTGATGAGGTATGAAGCTGCTCCCTTTACATTTACGTTGTTGATGACAACGCCGTTGATGCCGATGCTGGCCATGAAACGGGCGTAGTCTCTGGTCCTGTCGTTTATGATGATCTCTTCGTTTTCGAAGAAGAAGGAATTTCCTGAGTATCCGCGCTCGATGCTGCCGTCCATGTTGTCCCAGTGGTTCATCATTCTAAGAGGGTTGGATGGGGAGGCAGTCTCGGCTACTTCATCAGCTCTTTTGCCACATGCTATTAGGCGCAGGATTGCAAAGACGCCGTAGAGAACGCCGTTTGTATCTGATGCGCCAAGGTCTATGCCATTAGCGTTTCCTTTGATGCTATAGCCTTCTGCGGATATTAAAGCGACCTTTGTGATCTTAAGTGTCAGCGCTTTCTTGCCGGCCTCTGTCTGATTTGTTACCTGTTCTCCGGTAAGGAGCTCTATAGCTTTTTTGAACTCGCATATTGCATTTGATATGACAGCATCTGAATCTGAAAATCCTTCAAGGGTGATGTTCCATACGCCATCGCCCTCGCAGACTCTGTGGTAATTCAGCCAAAGCTGTGTCCAATCAGTTGTTCCCATAAAAAGTTTTCCCTTCTGTATCACAAATATTTGCACGCCCTTGGCGTAAAATGCTAGAATATGTACGAGTTAACATAAATCAAAGGAGAATGATCCATGATTGAAGATATTAACGCCCAGTCCAGAGAAGATATAATTTACGACACTTTAAAGGGCGTCCTTCTCTATCACAATACGCTCAACGAATATCCGCTCCACTGGCACAACGAGGTAGAGCTGATCCTTCCTTTGTCAGGGTCATTCCAGGTTAAGTTTCACAACGACTCTTCCGCAGTTGTCAACTGCGTTCCCGGAGATATAATGCTTATCGCTCCCGGAACCCTTCATGAGTACCTGTCTGTTGCACCGGGCGGTGAGAAGATGATCCTTCTCTTTGACTTTACTCGCTACTCACAGGTTTCTCTTATGGTTCCGCTCCTTAAGACTCTTCCGCCCTACGTTCATGTTAAGCAGAGCCAGTTCCCTGTGGAAGCTGCTCGCCTTCAGAACTACTTCTGGGACATTGAGCGCCTCTACGGAGAGAGCGATGAATTCCTTCAGATATCTGTATATTCTCTGGTGACTCTGATCCTCGCCCAGATAGGAAGCATGCATCTTGTGGATGCTATTGTTCCCACCGGCACTTCAGATTCCCAGTCTAAAAACATTGAAAAACTCGTGGCTGTAACCAACTACATCGATTCCCACAGAAGTGAGGATCTCTCGGTTGAACAGCTTGCTGAGCTTGCAGGCTTTTCCAAGTACCACTTCGAGAGACTCTTTAAGTCCTCCATGGGCATCTCCTGCTATCAGTACATCACCAAGCGTCGCGTGATGATGGCTCAGGAGCTCCTTGGCGACACCGACCTCTCAGTCATGGACATCGCACTGCAGTCAGGTTTCTTCTCTCTTTCAACCTTCAACCGTGTATTCAAGGATATGAACGGCTGCTCACCCACCGAGTACCGCAAGATGTACCTCCAGGGTGCCGACGTCGCCGGCCGAACCTACACCAAGCAGTGAGTTACCGGGGAGTCAGTGGGGACGGTTCTCTTGGGGAGTCAGTGGGGACGGTTCTCTTTGACTCCCTTGTTAGATAATTAAGAACGATAAAATTCCCAAACAAAGGGAGTCAAAGAGAACCGTCCCCACTGACTCCCCAAGAGAACCGTCCCCACTGACTCCCTCGGCTTATTTTACTTCGAGTTCGAAGGGGCCCATTGGGAGGTTGGCCTTGTTGTAGATCATGGCGCCTGAGTATGTGTATGCAACCAGGTATCTGACCTTCTTTATCTTCTCTGCCTTGAGGTTTGTCTGAAGCTGAATTGCCTCGCCGACAATCTTAGCCTTGGCTTCGTATTCTTTTCCTTTATCATCAACCACAACAAAATCGCGGATCTCGCTGCCCTTGCCGATGTCTCTGGCAACCATTCCGTCAGCGTGATCAAACCTGATCTCTACAGTTGCGCCTTTCATAAGGCCTGAACCTGTAACCTTAACTGAAACAGGAATAGGTGTAGGGCCTGTGAACTCGCCGGCATAGCCGTAGCGAAGGTGCGCAGCCCAGAGGGCCAGGCGCTTGCCGATGCGGCGCTTTCCTGTGGGATGAAGATCGTTGTCTTCGCCAAGGTCCATATTTACTGTCATTCCAACCATCGGATCGTCCAAAAGCTTTGCCTGCTTTAATCTGAACTCAGGCCATGGGTCGTCCACCGGCTGAATATCTATAACAAAGTTAGGAAGCTGAACCGTGATGTAAGGAAGGTTTTCTTCTCCCCACTTATCTCTGTAGCCCTTTATCATGCGCTTTGAAAGATCCACATAGTCATATGGCTCATAGGTGTTTGACTCACCCTGATACCAGATGATTCCATCGATTGGGAAGTTGTGGCAAGGCGCAGTCATGGCGTTGTAAAGACCTGTCGGATGCCAGTTGATAAAGTCTGTGGGCGGAATCTCTCCGCATCTTGCAGCAACCTTGTAGTACCAGGTGCCGTCAAGCCTTACCTCAGCATCATCGTTGAAGATCTTGTACTCCTTGTCCGGAGTAATTCTTCCAAGGCCGTACTCAACGCAGAGCCTTATTGCAATAACATTTCCCTTTTCCCGGGTAAGTCCCTCAGGAATATCATATTTCCTCGGCGGATACTGATACTCGATCCCGCCGACCTTCACTCCGTTAACAAAGACCTCGTCCCTGTCAACCATTGTTCCAAGGAACAGTCTTGCGTTCTTTCCGGCAAGTTCCTTTGGCAGATCAAAGCTCTTTCTGAACCAGACAGATCCGCACATTCCGTTTAGCTCGGTGTCTTTAAACATCACCGGAATATCCATTTCCTTCCAGCTGCGCTCGTCAAGGTCCTCTTTCATCCATTTCTCTGAAAGTCCCCTGTCAAGCTTATCGAGCTTCTCTCTCCAGAGAGTTCCATTAATAACGTTTTTGTCTGCCTGATTCTTTCTGAAATCATCCTCGGCGTACTTATCCGCCTCTTCTATAAGTTCGTCATACCCCTCCAGCATCTCTTTTGACATCCAGGAAGAAATCTTGGATCCGCCAAGGGATGCATTTATAAATCCAACAGTCTGACCTGTGAGCTTCTGGAGATATGCAGCAAAGAAGTATCCTGTCGCAGAGAAGTCCATGATGGTATCCTTTTTAACTCTGCTCCAAGCGCCGCTCCTCAGCTCTGCCAAAGGTCCGTGGAAATCTGTGTCCTCCACGATCTTAAAGGTCCTGATCCCCGGATTCTCCTCAATCTGCGCAAGTGCCGGATACCTGTCCTTAACCCTGGCAATGGGAAGCTCCATATTGGACTGACCGGTGGCAAGCCACACGATTCCTATCATTACATCTTTAACAGCAATCTCCTCGTCCTTATCATCTGAAACGATGAGCTCGTACGGGCCTCCGCTCTCTTTTGCGGAAAGGTAGATGTCAAACCTTCCTCTCTCGTCAGCCTTTCCTGTGGACATGAGATTATCGAGCCTTACCTCGATTCCTCTTCCGGGCTCGTCCCATCCCCAAATATGTATTCTTTTACGTCTCTGAATGACCATTCCGTCCGAAATGATCTTTGGAAGTACTAATTTACCCATTTCGTTTTCCCCATGTTTCCCCATAGTCCTTCTATGGCTAATTATACAAAAACATGGCGACATGCTTCTTCACATTTTCCGCCATGTTTTTTCTCATTTTCTGATATCTATTTCAGCAGACTCCAAATCCGAGAATGGTAAACTTCTTATCTTCGTCTCCATTCTTCATCTTAATGAGGACCTCCCGTTTCCTGCTCTCTATCTCATTTACTAGGATCACGGCATTGCAGTGGGTCCATCCGTTTACGTGAGGATCCGCATCCAGGACCTTCCTGCCATCAACATAGACCTCAGCCGTGCCATGGCTTGCAGCAGCTGAATCCTTGAATATCAAAAGCAGTCTCTTACAGGTAAGCGTCATCTTAAAGGGCTCACTTCCACCTTTGTGGCACCAGTTGTGCGGAAATTCAGGAGTCATCTCGATATCCTTATCCATCTCCACAGCCTGCAGGTCTTCATCTTTTTGGTCAAAAGAGCCGCAGGCCACCTCTGCAATATCGTACTTCTCTTTAAGCGCATCCATCTCTTTCTTATCAAGAAGTTCTACCTGCTCAAAATCCGCTCCGATTGCCGGCTCAATTTCCGCAAGAGAAATCTCTTTTCCCTGATCAGTAGGAAGAGCCCCTGCACTTACCACATCCATCAGATTCGACAGGCAGTCAGCCATGATCTGATGTCCAAGATTGCTTGGATGATACACATCATAGAAGTACTGGTTCTTGGAGATGACGCGCCCATCCTTAGGCATCAGCGGAAACTGCGGACTTACGGCATCAAGAACACTGACCATCGGAAGATCATAATTCTTTCCAACAGGAGATAATCTGTCCTGAAGATTCCAGTCGTTTGAGAAAACTGCAAACAGCAGAACTACCGCAGGTTTCCAGGGAAGAGAAAGAGCTTTTCTCACAAGGCTCTCGTAGCATACGCCCTGAGTTTCATCGCCCTCATCGTTAACTGCAAACTCGATGACAATAAGGTCCGGCTCGCACTTTCCATCACGAAGCACATCTCTCTCAAACCTGATCATTCCAAGCTCCGAAGGAGTTCCTCCAACACCGGCCTTAACAAAGGTGCACTCTCCGCCCTTCATATATCTTTTTACAAAGTCCTCGTAAAAGACTCTTGCGTAGCACTTCTCATTGATTGGAATAGCGCCTGCTCCCTGAGTGATGGAGCCTCCGATAAATGAAAGGGTTACATCCTCTCCGGAAGCTGCCTTATCAAGGACCTTTCTGAGCCTTTCGGTATTACCGGTCTGCATAAGGCTGTTACCGATCATCTTTTTGTAGCCTTCAGAAGCAAAATCTACCGCAACTTCCTCGGGCTGCTCGGGAGCTTCAAATCCGTCATTGAGATAGAACCTCACATCTGTGGTGGCGCATAGTCCCTCTTTATCAAAAAGAAATCTCATCTGCCCCAGCTCTTTATCGCCATCCTTCCAGTCGATGCCATCAAGCTCAATTACAGTATCCATGCCATCCATGGTAAGCTCAGCCTCAATGACTGTTACCTCTTCGCCGGGAGTATTCGGATACATCTCTGCCACAAACCTTGTCTTCTCAGCTGCCTTCTCGCAGGAAACGCTGACTCCGATGGAGTGGACCATCTTCTGAAGACCTGCTCTTGTGGTCAGATTCTCTATCATCTCTTCATCTGTGACATTGCCCGTGAGCTTGGCCGCATCCGTAAGCCTTCCCATGTCCATGTACAAAAAGTGGGCAAAGCTTCCGTCCGGCTGCGGAGCTCCGAATATTTCCTTGTCCTTCAAAATATAGAAAAAAGGTCGTTTCTTTGTTGGATCCTTGGGTGCCACAGGCCCCCTGTTTGCTGTCTCTGCCATAATTTCCCCCATATCTTCCATATCAGTTTTCGCTGCGTAAAATCACTCTACAAATTTCCATGAATAGAACTCAAAGCCTTCACCCTCAAAGACAAAATACAGATCATGGATTCCCGCAGCCTGAGTATCGAGCCTGTTTGAAATCTTAATAAGCTCTTCTCCGGCGTCCACTCCCTTTACAGGCTCCATACTGACTTCAATCTCCTCTATGGGCTTTGACTCAGGTGAGTCAAGGCATACAAGGATCTTGCCTCTTATCTTATCTGACTTTCTTCCGTCAGCTCTTTTCACCATAACTTCCACAAGCCTTGCAGGATCTGCGCCAAAGTCCACGCCACTTATCTGCACCCAGCTTCCGCTCTTGATTGCAGTCAGGATCATGTCGCCGGAGCCGTACTTAACCGCCTCTTCTCCGTACTGCCTTGTGGCAACACCTGCTGAATTTGACATGGTAACTGCTTTTGTCTCCACATAAGGATCGACGCACTTTAGCTGCTTAACACCCTCTCTTGTAGCAACACTGGCAGAAGGCTGCCCCTTCTCATCGATCACAAGCTTATCAATGCCGGTGCTGCGATAGCCCTTAAGGATGCCCATGCTCTCCTCTAATATCCTTGAGTGGTAGGTTATGTAATACTCGCCTTCAAACTTAAACATGCAGTGGTGGTTGTTTCCGCCAAGTCCAAAGAAATGCTCAGGGTTCTTCAGAACGGGATTTGCCATCTCAAAAGGCCCCATCGGGTCATCGGAAACCATGGTAATGATCTCGCCCTGTTCAAAGCCTTTTTCCTTCTCGGCTTCAGGTGTCATGGAGAAGTTTGAGCAGTAGGAATAATAGTACTTTCCATCAATCTTATTTATGCCGGAATCCTCAAAGAGATAGGATACATTTTCTATGGGCTTTGGATCTCCCACGATAGAGATCATGTCTTTTCCAAGCTTGGCAACCCTTGCTGTTCCGGGATCGGACGCCTTGTCGTCAGAGGGAACTCCGCCACCGAAATATATGTAGCTCTCGCCGTCATCATCCATGAGAACCGCCGGGTCAAAGAGCCATGTTACTTCAGCACAGGTCGGTGTATCCCTTGATATAAGTGCATGTCCAAGAGGATCGGTAAATGGTCCGACAGGGCTGTCTGCCGTAAGGACTGCGATTCCGTTTCCACTGTTTGCAAAGTACAAAAAGAACTTATCCTTCCCATCTATTGTCTTCCATGCTGCTGCCGGCGCCCAGGAATTTCCGCCCCACTTCGCCTGGCCGTTTGCACCTGCTGCATAGACCGTTCCGTGGTCAGTCCAGTTTACAAGGTCGTCAGATGAAATGACGCTGATCTTGTCGATCTTGCTGTATGTATTCTCCTGAATCTCTCCGATGTCGTTGACCTCCGGATAATCCAGTGTCATGTAAATATATACTCTTCCCTTGTACTCAAGCGCATAAGGGTCAGCTCCGAATCTCTGCACCATTACAGGGTTGTGGTCTGAAAGCGCCTTGTAGCTGCTTAGGATCTTGATATCACTCATTTTGGTAATCCTCCAAGTTTTTGGTTCATGTTATAGAAAAATATACACCAAGTATTATTTCCGTTTCTTTTCATAAATTGCTAATTTATTGCCATTATTTGATTGGAAGATGGTGACCGTCGAGAATAAATTAAAATTAATGAACTATATAATTCATGAGAATAAGGGGAAAAATCATGCTTAGAGAAACAGTAACAGAAAACGGAAAAGTCAGGGGACTTCCCGGAAATGACCCTCGTATCACGGTCTTTAAGGGCATCCCTTTTGCAGCACCACCTATAGGAAAAAACAGATGGAGAGCGCCACAGCCTGTGCAGAACTGGGAGGGGCTACTTAACGCCTTCGAGTTTGGCCCCATCTCAATGCAGGACACACCGGGCATCGGCGAGCTCGTTTATAACCGCGAGTGGCACGTTGATCCCGAGATCAGAAACAGCGAGGACTGCCTCTACCTCAACGTCTGGACTCCTGCCAAAAAAGCCGACGAGAAACTCCCCGTCCTTGTATGGATCTACGGCGGCGGCTTCCAGTGGGGCTACACGGCAGAGATGGAATTTAACGGAGAACCTCTTGCTGAGAGAGGTGTCATTGTCGTTAGCATTGCCTACCGTCTTGGATGCTTTGGCTTTATGGCTCATCCCGAGATAACAGGCGAATCACCGGCTTCTCCTTCCAACTTCGGTCTTCTCGACCAGAAGGCAGGTCTTGACTGGGTTAAAAGAAATATCGCCTCCTTCGGCGGAGACCCGGATAGGATCACTATCGGAGGCCAGTCAGCAGGCGGAGCCAGCGTTCAGCATCAGCTCAGTTGCGAGGACAACAAAAACATCATAAAAGCCGCAGCGATCTTTAGCGGAATCATAAGACTCGATAATTCGGACGCAGACATCTTCCATCCATTAAACCTTAAGCAGGCAGAGGACCTCGGAAAAGAATTCTTTGAGAGCCTCGGTGTAAAAGACCTGGAAGAATCACGAGCTCTTTCTTCAAGAGAGCTACTTGATGGCTACAACAAATTTGCAGAAACTCACAGAAGAATGTTCCCGATCATCGACGGACTCTTTTGCAAGGATGATCCCACAGAAAATATCGCAAACGGCAAGAGTCTTGATGTTCCCATCATTTCAGGAAACACCACGGATGAGTTTTCAGAAGCCGGCGTAAACATGGTGGAGCGCTCTGTTAAGCAGGTGTTCCTGAAGGCAAATGAAAACCGCCCGGATCAGAAGCTTTACTACTACAGATTTGATCCCGACATTCCGGGAGACGGTCATAAGGGAGATTCTTATCCCGGCACTTTCCACTCAGTAGATCTGTGGTTCTTCTTCGATACACTTCACATGTGTCACAGGCCCTACGCAGGAAGGCACTTTGATCTGGCCTGTCAGATGTGCGACTACTTTGCAAACTTTATTAAAACAGGTGATCCCAACGGATGTGGCAAGGACAGAACTCCTCTTCCGAAGTGGGAAGCCTATACGGATGCAGCCAGAAACGAAATGGAATTCCTTGGCCGCGGAGCATCACCAAGGCAGGAAGGCGGCATAAGACAGGGCAGCAAGAAGCAGGCAGTCAACCCCTATCTTCCATCCTGGGAATACATCCCGGACGGCGAACCTTACGTATTCGGAGACAGGGTTTATGTCTACGGTTCACACGATCTTGTGGGAGGAGAGACCTTCTGCCTCGGAGATTATGTGTGCTGGTCAGCACCTGTTAATGACCTTGGCAACTGGCACTACGAGGGTGTTATCTATCCCAAGACTTCAGATCCTTTAAACCCTGACGGACATCAGTGCCTCTATGCACCTGATATCACAGTCGGACCGGATGGAAGATACTATCTCTACTATGTTCTCGACAAGGAAAATGTCGTGTCGGTAGCAGTAGCCGATACTCCTGCAGGACCTTTTGAATTCTACGGATATGTTCACTACGAAGACGGAACAAAGCTCGGCAAAAAAGCCGGCGACGAGCCACAGTTTGACCCCGGTGTAATGACAGAGGGCGATCTCACTTACCTCTACACAGGCTTCTGCGGACATGGTGACAAGTCAAGGCACGGTGCAATGTACACAGTCCTTGGAAAAGACATGCTGACAGTAGTTAAGGCTCCCGAGATAATCGTGCCAGGTGCCCAGTACAGCCAGGGAACAGATTTCGAAGGACACGCTTTCTTCGAAGCTCCATCCATCAGAAAGCATGGAGATACCTACTACTTCATTTACTCATCGGAAGTTATGCACGAGCTGTGCTATGCAACATCTGATAAACCGGAAGGCCCATTTACCTACGGCGGCGTTATTGTAAGTAACTGCGACCTCCATATAGATACCTACAAGAAAGCCGAGGATCCATCCGCTTACGGCGCCAACAACCACGGCAGCATCGTGGAAATTGAAGGCAGCTGGTATATCTTTTACCACAGACATACCCATGGCACCTGGTTCTCAAGACAGGGCTGCGCAGAAAGGATCGAGTTTACAGAAGATGGAAAGATTCCTCAGATAGAGATCACCTCCTGCGGTCTTAACGGTGCTCCTCTTAAGGACATCGGTGAATACCCTGCTTACATTGCCTGCAACATCTTCACTCCCGAGAAGAAGATGTATGTTGAGGACGGCGCTCCAAGGATTGTCCAGGAAGGTGGCGATGGCGACCAGAACGAAGGCTACATCAAAGGAATTACAGACGGAACAACCATCGGATTTAAGTACTTTGATCTTAAGGATGTAAAAGGACTTCGCATTAAGACGAGGGCATACTTTAATGGTCACTTTGAAATTAAGACCGATCTTTCAAAAGAGCCTTTAGCTCTTTTGAAAGCAATCGGATCAAACATCTGGACAGCCCACGAATGCAGGTTTGATGCGGTTTCCGGAGAAAATCCACTTTACCTTATATATAAAGGAAGCGGAAGCTGTTCTCTTAAGTCTGTTGAGTTCCTTCACTGAGCATTCATTGGCAAGACCTTGCCAATATTTGATTGGAATGGGGTGGTCCTGATGTTATACATTACTATTAACATCAGGACAGTCATTCAGACTTTATATGGCAATATGACAAGAAATTTGTGCAAATTATTAATTATACCAAATAAACATGTCCATTTTGCACAAGAAAAAGAAACAAAAAGTAAATTTTCTGTTAAAGAAGTAAAAAAAGTGCTTATTGAAGTAAAAGAATTCCATTCTATCAAAATTTTCTGAGTTCTATAATAATCCATGAAAAGTGTCACATAATCATACTTTTTTTGGAACAAATAAAAAAGTAAAAGGGAGAAAGGGGTAATTATGAAAAACAAAGCAATGAAAAAAGTTGTTGCTCTGTCAATGAGCACAATGCTCATGGCAACCGCTCTTGTTGGTTGTGGTGAAGCAGCTCAGAGCACAGGCGACAGCGCACAGACATCAAATGGGGGCACAGAGACAGCAGCACCTGCTACTACAGACACAGCAGCAGACACAACAGCAGCTGCAGAAGAAAAGACTTATGCACCTGACGAGATCGTTGACTTCACATTCTTCGCAGGAATGCCCGGAACAGAGATCAACAGCGGTAACAACGAGATCCAGGACATGATCGCAGAGAAGACCGGTGTTCGTCTTAAAGAGACATGGCTGACAGGTCAGACAGTTTCAGAAGCAATCGGATCAATCATCGCATCAGGAACATATCCTGACCTCATCGATGGTGGTGACGGATCTACAGATCTTTACAACGAAGGTGTTCTTATTCCTTGGGATGAGTACCTTGAGAGTGGCAAGTATCCTAACCTTACAAACTACTACACTCCTACAGAGTGGGATCAGTTCAGACAGGATGACGGACACATCTACTGGTGCAACGTATTCCAGAACACAAAGGGCGCTCCTACAGGAACAGCTCACAACGACGAAGCATTCTGGATTCAGGCAAGAGTTCTTGAGTGGGATAACTACCCTGAGATCAAGACACTTGATCAGTACTTCGATCTTCTTGAGAGATATGCAGCAGCTAATCCTAAGACAAAAGACGCTAACGGCAACGAGATGGATATCATCCCTTACACATGCCTTTGCGATGACTGGAGATACTTCTGTATTGAGAACGCTCCTCAGTTCCTTGACGGATATCCAAACGACGGTTCTGTAATCGTTGATTTCGAGGGCAAGGATCCTACAATCGTTGACTACAATACAACTCCTACAGCTAAGAGATACTTCGCTAAGCTGAACGAAGAGTACAAGAAGGGTATCGTTGATAAGGACTTCGGAACACAGAAGTACGACGACTATATCCAGAAGCTTTCAAACGGTAACGTACTTGGTATGTGCGATCAGTACTGGGATTTCCAGCAGATCAACGACGCACTCCTTACAGCAGGTCTTGACGCTCAGGGCTGCAACTATGTTCCTCTTGGACTTACAATTGACGAGGGAATGGACAACCGTTGGCATACATACGGCGACACACTTAACACAGCTTCAGGTATCGCAGTTACAACAAGCTGCGCAGACCCTGACCTTGCATTCTCATTCCTTGACAAGATGCTTGACCAGGATATCATGAACCTTCGTTTCTGGGGTGTTGAAGGTGTTGACTACCTCGTAGACGATAACGGACTCTTCTACAGAACTCCTGAAATCAGAGCTCAGGTAGCAGATCCTAAGTACAAAGCAGATCATATGTGCACATACAGCTACCTTCCTCAGTACGGCGGAACAAGCGACGATGGAAAGAACGCTAACCTTCCTGAAGAGCAGCCTTCAGAGTTCTATGATAAGCTGGCTGAACCTCTTAAGAAGTGCTTCGACGCTTACGGTGCTAAGAACTATCCTGATCTCATCGGATCAGTTGTAGAAGATGTAAACGCAACACATCCTTGGTTCCCTATGTGGTCATACTCAAACAACCTTGATACATCAACACAGGGTGGTGTAGCTTGGACAAAGATGGGTGAAGTTAAGCACGAGTGGCTTCCTAAGGTAGTTATGGCTTCAGACTTCGAGAGCGAGTGGAACAACTACATGAAGGCTTATGAAGGATGCAATCCTCAGGACTTCCTTAGCCAGATGCAGGAAGAGCTCGACAGAAGAGTAGCAGCAAATTCAGGCAACTAATGCTTTAATTCTTGTTCTAGATGATAAGGCAGCCATATGCAGCTTAATAAGTATATGGCTGCCTTTTTATACAGAATTATTAAACGAAAGGTACCAAAAGGGATGAGTAAAACCGCCGCAAATAAAAAGAAAACGGTCATCACAAGAAAAGAACTCGCCAAGCAAAAGGTTCTTATAGCATGGTCTGCAGTATTTGTAATCTACGGATTTATCTTCTGTTATCTGCCCCTGGCCGGCTGGTTGATGGCTTTTGAAAATTATAAGAATAAGACAGGCCTCTTCCACTCAAAGTGGGTTGGACTTGAAAAATTCAGATTCCTGTTCTCAGATGTAACCTTCCTTAAGGTAATCAGAAACACTTTCTGCATGGGAACATTGAATCTTATCTTCACTACTCTCACAGCTATCGTCTTTGCGATCCTCTTAAATGAGTTCAGACTGCTGAGAGCCAAGAAGGTAGTACAGACAATCTCCTACCTTCCACACTTCCTTTCATGGATCATTGTTACAGGTATTTTGAATGATGCCCTTTCATCAACAGGTATCATAAACGAGCTTTTAGTTAAATTTGGATTAGTAAAAGACACTGTTCCGTTCTTCTCGATACCGGCTCTGTTCTGGCCTATCGTAACCTTCGCACATGTATGGAAGGAAACAGGATGGAACGCGATCATATATCTTTCAGCTATCACATCCATTGATCCCTGCCTGTATGAGGCAGCTTCCATCGATGGTGCAGGTAGATGGGGCAAGATCAAGAACGTTACATTGCCCGGAATCAAGCCTACGATTATTATCCTGCTTATTATGAACATGGGAAATCTGCTTAATGCAGGTTTCGAAGTACAGTATCTCTTAGGAAACGGACTTGTAAAGAGCGTATCAGATACCATCGATATCTACGTTCTGACCTGGGGTATCAGCCAGAATGACTATTCCCTCGGTACTGCAGCCGGTATCTTTAAGAGTGTAGTATCCATAGTGATCATAGTACTTGCAAATCAGATCGCTAAGAAGACCGGCGAAGAAAGGTTATTCTAAGGGAGGTGCTGTATGGAAAAGAATGAGTTTAAGTCAGGTGGACTTCATAAATTAAGTGCATGGGATGTAGTTTTCTACATTTTCCTTTATCTATTCATGCTGATCTTCTGTATAGTAACCATTTACCCGGTACTTAACACACTGGCCATTTCATTTAACGACGGTGTCGACGCCATGAGAGGCGGTGTACATCTCTGGCCAAGAATCTTTACTACACAGAACTATTCCGCAGTACTTGCCCTTCGTAATATCGGACGCGGCGCTGTTATTTCAGTTTTAAGAACCGTTCTCGGAACAATTTTTGCAGTTGCAGCCAATGCGCTTCTTGCATTCATTGTCAGCCAGAAGAACTTCGTGTTCAGATCACAGCTTTCACTCTTCTGGGTTATCACAATGTATGTTAACGGTGGTATGATCCCTGTAATGCTTTTGTACAGAAACCTTCATCTCACCAATTCCTTCTGGGTATATGTAATCCCGGGAATGATAAGCGGTTTCAACATGCTGGTTATGAGAACCTACATGGAAGGTCTTCCGGATTCACTTCAGGAAGCAGCTCAGATCGACGGTGCAGGTTACATGAAGATCTTCTTATCGGTTGTATCTCCTTTGTGTAAACCTATCTACGCAACAATAGCTCTTTTCGTTGCTGTAGGTCAGTGGAACTCCTGGTTCGATACAATGCTCTACAACCGTATGGCAGACCAGTACACAACACTTCAGTACGAGCTGATGAAGATGCTTTCAGCCGTTACCTCCCTTAAGGGTAACGCAGGTGCTGCTACCACAGGAACACAGGTTAACATCACTCCCGTTTCCGTAAGAGCTGCAGCTACCATCATTACAATGGCTCCTATCGTTATGCTCTACCCGTTCCTGCAGAGATACTTCGTTGCAGGTCTTACAATCGGCGGCGTAAAGGAGTAATTATATATAACCCTTACACAATTAATTGAAAATGCCCCCGGCTAAATGCCGGGGGCGTTTTCATTATGTTTAAATCTCTTATTTTAATTCTTATAATTCGCGATCCTGATGACCGGTGGAACCAAGTCGTACGAGCGCTCTGTAGAGCTTAGCCTCAGCTCTTACTCTGGCTTCCTTGTCCAGGAGCTGGTCTGAAAGTCTCTCTTCAGCTTTTGCTTTGGCAGCCTTAGCACGCTCAATATCAATATCTTCACTCCACTCCCAGGTGGTAGGGAAGACTCTGACTTCGCCCTTTAAGACTGAAAGCATTCCACCGATACAGGCTGCTTTTCTCTCTGTGCCGTCTTCCATGGTCACTCTCGCTGTGCCCATTCCAATAGCGGTACAGTAGTCGGTGTGGCGAGCAAGGATCTCAACATCACCGTCTATTGTACGCAGAAGCAGCTTCTGAACTTCTCCATCGAAATCCAGGCCATCCATGGAGACAACCTGTAAATGATAACTAGACATAAGTCGCTCCTTTTACTTTTTAGCCTTTTCGAAGACTTCGTCAATGGTTCCAACAAGAAGGAATGCTGACTCCGGAAGATCATCGCACTCACCGTCAAGGATCATCTTGAATCCACGGATAGTCTCCTTAAGAGGAACGTACTTTCCGGGAAGTCCTGTGAACTGCTCAGCAACTGAGAAGCTCTGTGACAGGAAGTTCTGAACCTTACGTGCTCTGTAAACGGTAAGCTTATCTTCTTCTGACAGCTCGTCCATACCCATGATAGCAATGATATCCTGAAGTTCACGATATCTCTGAAGCACCTGCTGTACTCCCTTTGCTACTTCATAATGCTCTTTTCCTACGATATCAGGTGAAAGGATACGGCTTGTTGAATCAAGAGGATCAACCGCCGGATAAATACCCTTTGAAGCGATATCTCTGGAAAGAACCGTTGTAGCATCCAGGTGAGTGAAGGTTGTAGCAGGAGCAGGGTCAGTAAGGTCGTCCGCAGGTACGTATACGGCCTGAACGGATGTAATTGAACCCTTCTTGGTTGATGTAATTCGCTCCTGAAGAGCCCCCATCTCAGTAGCCAGTGTAGGCTGATAACCTACGGCTGAAGGCATACGTCCAAGGAGGGCGGAAACCTCAGATCCGGCCTGAGTGAAACGGAAGATGTTATCGATGAAAAGAAGCACGTCCTGATTCTTTACATCACGGAAGTATTCAGCCATTGTAAGTCCGGAAAGACCAACTCTCATTCTGGCTCCCGGTGGCTCGTTCATCTGACCGTAAACCAGTGCGGTCTTATCGATAACTCCACTTTCCTTCATTTCTCCGTAAAGGTCGTTACCTTCACGGGTACGCTCTCCAACACCGGTGAATACTGAAATACCACCGTGTGCCTTAGCAACGTTATTGATAAGCTCCATGATAAGAACGGTCTTACCAACTCCGGCACCGCCGAACAGACCGATCTTTCCGCCCTTAGCGTAAGGGCAGATAAGGTCTACGACCTTGATACCTGTCTCGAAGATCTCTGTAGCAGGAACCTGATCCTCATAAGAAGGAGCAGGACGATGGATTGGCCATCTCTCTACATCCTCCGGAGCAGGCTCGTTATCTACAGGCTCTCCAAGAAGATTGAAGATTCTACCCAGACACTTGTCACCAACCGGTACAGTGATTGGGCCTCCTGTGTCTTTTGCATCAACGCCACGAACAAGACCGTCTGTGGAACTCATGGCAACGCAGCGAACTACGTCGTCACCGACCTGCTGAGCAACCTCAGCGATAAGTCTTCTGTCCCCAACCATAATCTCAATAGCATTGTGAAGATCCGGAAGCTCACCCTCTTTAAAGCGGATGTCAAGTACAGGGCCTGTAACCTGTATTACCTTTCCAATATGATTTTCACTCATTGTGTTTGACTCCTTAATTTATTAGTAGCGTGATCAGCTTTCGGCTCCAGCTACTATTTCTGTAATTTCCTGCGTAATGCTTGCCTGACGCGCTCTGTTGTAGTACAGACTCAAGGTATCAATCATCTCTTCTGCGTTGTCTGTTGCTGCTTCCATCGCGGTTCTTCTGGCCGCAAGCTCACTGGCATAAGAAATGTTGATACTGGAATAAAGAATTCCCGCCAGATATTCCGGAACAATAGCATTGAACACTGTCTCTGAGTCCGGCTCGTACAAGATCAGATCCCTTGGTTTTCCATCAGACTTCACATCTTCGGATCTAAGGTCCGAGAGAGGAAGAAGTGATGCTGCTGTGGGTACCTGTGAGAGCATGGATATAAAATTCGTGTAGCACAGGAATATATGTCCGAACTCTCCTGATTTGTACGCTTCACAGATCAGCTTGGCAACCTGGAAACAATCCGAGATGTTTACCTTGGCAACTTCTGCGTACTCTTCTGTGAAAAGAGGTACGTTTCTGTGCTTAAAGTACTCTACGGATTTTTTTCCGATGGGAAGAACTGTTACATTATCTCTCCCCTTGGTCTCCTGCTCCATGAACTTAAACAGGTTTGAGTTGTATCCGCCTGCAAGACCTCTATCTCCGGCGATTACAACGTACAGCCACTTATCGTTCTCCGCAGCCTTTGTAAAAGGCGACTGGAAATCCGTGTTTGAATTGGCTATATCTGTAAGAGTTCCAAGCATGGTCTCAAGGTAGGGCTTAGATGCATCAGCTCTCTCTTTTGCCTTACGAAGTTTGGATGCAGCAACCAGCTGCATGGCCTTCGTGATCTGCATCGTGCTCTGAACGCTCTTGATTCGGAGTTTAACAGCTTTCATTGATCCAGCCATTATCTTATCCTCCTCTTATCAGCCTTTCTGCTTAATGAACTTGTCTGTATAAGCGTCCAGTGCCTCTTTTAACTTGTTCTCAGTTTCAGCCTCGAGCTTACCGGTTTCACGGATGTCACGCATTGCTGCGATTCCGGAAGGATCTGCATCGAGGAAATCATAAAGTCCTGCCTCGTACTCTGCAACGTCTGCAACATCAACCTTCATCAGGATGTTGTTGACAACCGCGTAGAGGATAGCAACCTGTTTCTCTACAGGAACCGGTTTGTTCTTATCCTGCTTAAGAACTTCCACGATTCTTTCACCCTGAGCCAGACGGTTCTTGGTATCCTCATCAAGGTCGGATCCGAACTGTGCAAAGCTTGCCAGCTCACGGTACTGTGAATAAACAAGTTTCAAAGTTCCGGCAACCTTCTTCATGGCCTTGATCTGAGCGTTACCACCAACTCGGGATACTGAGATACCGGGGTTAACCGCCGGCATGATACCTGAGTGGAAGAGCTCTGTCTCAAGGAATATCTGACCATCAGTGATGGAGATAACGTTTGTAGGAATGTATGCCGAAACGTCGCCTGCCTGTGTCTCGATGATAGGAAGGGCTGTAAGCGATCCGCCTCCGTTCTCATCAGAAAGCTTAGCAGCTCTCTCAAGGAGTCTTGAATGCAGGTAGAATACGTCTCCGGGATAAGCTTCACGTCCCGGTGGTCTTCTGATCAGCAGGGAAAGTGCACGGTATGCAACCGCGTGCTTTGAAAGGTCATCATAGATGCAAAGCACATGCTTACCCTGATTCATAAAGTACTCACCCATAGCACAGCCTGTGTATGGTGAAATGTACTGCAGCGGGCTTGGCTCTGACGCTGTAGCTGCTACAACGATGGTGTAGTCCATAGCGCCGCCCTTCTTAAGGTCTTCAACCAGTGCTGTAACGGTTGAACGCTTCTGTCCTATAGCTACATAGATACAGATAACGTCTTTTCCCTTCTGGTTAAGAATTGTATCGATGGCGATTGTCGTCTTACCTGTCTGTCTATCGCCGATGATCAGCTCACGCTGTCCTCTTCCGATAGGGATCATGGAATCGATAGCCTTGATACCTGTCTGAAGTGGCTCCTTAACGGGCTGTCTTGCGATAATACCGGGTGCAGGTGACTCAACCGGCCTGTACTCTGTTGATTCGATCGGACCCTGGCCATCGATTGGCTGTCCAATAGCATTTACTACACGTCCGATCATCTGCTCGCCTACAGGAACAGATACGACTCTTCCTGTACGCTTAACGGTCTGTCCTTCGCTGATTCCAACATCCTCGCCGAACAAAACCGCTGAAACTACTGTTTCCTCGAGGTTCTGAGCCATTCCGAATGTTCCGTTCTCAAACTCAAGAAGCTCACCGGACATACAGTTCAAAAGACCGCTGACACGTGCGATACCGTCACCGACTGTGAGAACTGTACCCGTCTCGTTCTGAATGATTGCGTTCTGATAATTCTTTATCTGGCTTCGAATGACCTCGGATATTTTTTCTGGTTTTAACTCCATATCATCCTCCGATGTATTAGTTCATGTAATTAGATGACGATGTCATCAACTCTTTTGCGAAGCTCGGATAACCTGCCCTTGACTGATCCGTCAAAGAGCTGTCCCTCCAGGTCTACTCTGACACCACCCAGGATGCCGGTATCCACTTTCTGTTCCAAAAGGACTTTCTTACCGCTGATCCCTTCAAGTTTCTCTTTTAACTGCGACAGCTGTGCATCCGATAAAGCAACTGCGGTTGTTACCAGTGCATCTGCTATGCCGTGGGCCTCATTATAAGATTTTCTGAATCTCTTATAACAAGCTGAGTACTCACGAAGCAGTCCTTTTTCTATGAGTATCTTGATAAAGTTCAGATGGTAAGTATTTAAGCTGCTTCCCAGCGACTCGTCTACGAGTTGCAGCCTTTCCTTCTTGGGGACTGAAGGCTCCGACAGGAGTGTTATGTAATCGGGATTCTCTTTAAAGATCTCCCTCACACTCACCATTTCGCCCAGTATATCATCCGTAAGGTTCTCTTCCGCTGCCAGATCATACAGGCTCTGCCCATAAAGATCTCCAGCTTTGCTCATTTTCCTTACCTCTTTTCTTCGAAAAAATCTTATGCTCCGACTTTGTTAATAAAGTCCTCAATAAGTTTTTTGTGATCAGCTTCGTTGATCTCTTTCTCAACAACCTTACCTGCAATGTCCATTGCAAGGGAGCTGATCTCGTCCTTGGCCTCGTTGATAGCCTTTTTCTTTTCCTGTTCAATATCAGCAGCCGCTCTGGCTTTAATGCCTGCTACCTCTTCCTGTGCATCCCTTACCAGTGTGTCAGCCTTACTCTGGGCTTCCTTCTGAGCATCGGATACGATCTGTGCAGCTTCGGCATGAGCATGTGTGAGACTGCTCTCATACTGTTCTTTCAAGGAATCGGCTTCAGTCTTAGCCTCTCTGGCTTCCTTGATCTCTTTATCAGCAAGGTTTCTTCTCTTTTCCAAAATGTCATTGATAGGTTTGAAAAGAAACTTCTTGATCAGAAAGACCTGAATAAAAAGGTTAATGATCTGAATGATAAAGGTCCAAGGCACAAGGGTTACTAGATCTTGTGTCTGCATATTTTATCTCCTTTTTATTACTGAAGGTAATTCATAAACATACCAGGTGCAACGAAGATAAGAAGAAGTCCGGTAACGAAACCGTAGATACCGGTTGTCTCAGCAACGGCACATCCAAGAAGCATTGTTCCTGTTACATCGCCCTTACACTCAGGCTGACGTCCGATAGCTTCGAGAGCCTTTGAAACAGCAGTTCCTTCACCAATACCAGGTCCAATACCTGCGATAAGTGCACATCCTGCACCTATTCCACAACCTGCAAGTGCAATACCTTTTGCCAGCATCTGAAAATCACCCATAATTCTTTTGCCTCCTAAAGCATTTATTATTTTTTAGTGTTACGTACGTATTAAGTTGTTATCCTTCCTCAGCCGCATTGGCGATGTACATGACGGTCAGCATACAGAAAATGAACGCCTGCATGCATCCTGAGAACCAGTCAAAATACACTCCGGTCACAGCCGGAAGACCAATTCCGAGAATAGGAATGTTGGAAAGGAATTTTCCAACGGCACCGGGTATAAGTCCGAAAAGCGCTGCTGATGCAAGGCCCAGAGCCCAGTAGATCAGTCCGTCAATAACAACACCCGACAGGATATTACCAAAATGACGGCACGCCATACTAACCGGTGTTGCCAACTCAGACAGAATATTGAATGGTGTCATAACTGCAATTGGAGTCGTGAATCCTTTCAAATATCCGCCAAATCCGTTGGTCTTAATCTTTGTAGACGTAATCATGATGAACACGACTATCGCCCAGGCAGCTTCTGTTGACAGATCTGCTGTAGGACTTCTAAGTCCCACAAGACTTATCAGGTTTGAAACCACACTAGTGGCAAAAAGAGCTGATACAAAGGGTATCAGTTTATCAAACTTGTTTCCTCCGGTATTATTGCGGACAAAATTGTTGCCCATCTCTACCAGCATTTCCGCAAAAGCCTGCCTTTTCGAAATGTTCTCGACCTTAAGGTCTCTTGTCAGGAAGATACACAGCCCGGTGATTATGATCATTACGATCCAGCTCACTATGAGGGTCTCGGTGATCTTTAAATCTCCAAGGATCGGAATACCGGTCTTGATAGTCCAGTATATCTTCGCATAATCAACTTCGAAGCTTTGACTCATGCTTTCGCCTTCAACCTCCTTTCCCCGCAGAAATGATACCGCGTAGTTTTATAAATAATGCAGGAATAAGTAGCGGAACTATGCCCGATACAGGATTAAATATCGGAACAACGATCGCCAGTATTATCCACAAGATCTGAAGCAGCAGACGATATCTGTAGCTTACGCCCATTGTTGATCTCGCCGCCTTTTCATCATCCATGGATGCAACTTTTTGCACAGTGATACCCATCCATAAGAAGTTAGCGACAGCTACTATAAATCCGCCGATTCCTCCCAGGATGACTTTTATATCAAATGGCGCCCAATTAGGAACGACCATGTGCAAACAAAAGAACACTGCGTACATGACAAGTACGCCTACCCCCGTCGCGATGGCAATTCTCCCCGTTTCAGTCTTAACAGCCGGCTGTAATTTCATACCTATATATTCTCCCCAAAAATAGTTTTATATATGCTTACTGAAATAAACCTCATTTGGGTTTCTCTTTATTTTCTTTTTCTCTTCTTTTTGAACAACTGACAGATAAACCTTGTAGGCGGTTGTCATAGAAGCCCCAAGTCCCAATATGAATCCGGGGATGTATATCCAGACCGGAAGAGATAACTTGGATACAAGCAGATAACATGCGAAAAGACACATCAGAAGCGGCATCAGAAGTGATAAGCCAAGCTGGCCAACCATGGCGAACTGTCCAATAAGCTTTGAAACATTTCTTACTTCCATCAGGCTTTCTGCGCTCCTTTCTGAAAAATAAAGACCCATAGTCTATTTTACTGCATTTTTAGGGCTTTCACAACAAAAGTGCGACAATTTGGAAGGCGATTTATAAAACTTTTATCAAAATTTCGCCAATTTGAAAGCATTATCTGTTGCTAACAAGACTTATTTTCTGATAAATTCAAAATAGGCACAATTTTAGTATGGAGGTAGTATGCGACGGTTTAAAAGATATCTCATATGCGTAGATAATGAGCTTAATATCGTAAAAAATGACAATGCATTTTTAAGCTATCTTGGCATGAAAGAATTACATAATTTAAGTCAGATCATTCCGCCGCCTGACTTCATGCAGCTCCAGAACTGCATGTTTGCCATAGGTTACGGCAAAACCAATCTTACGTGTTTTCGCGTCAGATCCGGAAACAACGGCCTTGACTGGTTTGCAGCCAATATCAACAAACCGGAAAATCCGGAGGAGCCGATACAGATAGAGCTCAGCGACATCCAGACCATGAAAAGCGGAAGCACCGACAGCTACTATGACAAGATGACCGGGCTTTACAATAAGAACACCATCACGGACTACGCCATGAATCTCATGCAGTCCAAGGATCATTCCCCATTCTATTTCTTCCTGATGGACATAGACAACTTCAAGTCTGTCAACGACACATTCGGCCACATGAAGGGTGATGAGATCATCACTGATGTAGCGCATATTGCAAAAGAGTTTGTAGGAGATAACGGCGTTGTCGGAAGGATCGGCGGCGACGAGTTCATGCTGGTCCTTGAAAATGTCAGCACCGAGCATGACCTTAGAATTATCCTCAAGAACATTCGCAAGACTGTGGAAGAAAAGTATCAGGATATGGGTAACAACGTCTGCGTAACCGTATCGATGGGAGGAGCTCTTTTCCCTGCAGACGCCTTTGACTATGAGAGCATGTTTACACTGGCGGATAAGATGCTGTATCTGGCCAAGACCAAAGGACGAAACCGATATGTCTTTTACTCCCCGCTCATACATGGGAAGATGCACTTCGACAAGACGGTCATGACGGTTTCCCAGAGCAATATGATGAACCAGGAAAAGAGCTCTATGATGATAGATCTGCTGGATAAGCTCATTGTAGAGAAGAATTTTGATACAAAACAGGTGCTTGAACAGCTGCTCAGTGTCTATGTGATAGATGAAGTCCACATGGTAGATGCAGACGGAAAAACGAGTTATTACGGGCTGCAGAGGAACACCGCCCCGGACGGCAGTATTTCTTTTGACCACAATGTACTGGAGACTCCAATTGTAGGCTGCGATGAGCTTAAAGATAAAGCGGACAGCTCGCCCATTGCTGTGTTCGGATTTAATCTGAACCGGGAGCTAATGCCCCATATCGCCGATTTCATGAAAATGAACGACCTGAGGGTTATGGTAATCTATCATATGAAGACAGGCAAAAGGCCCGGGTATATCATGTTCATGAATCACACCCAGAGCACCTGCAGATTGTCCCTGACGGATTTGACGGATATTACCTATGTTTCTCACATGATAGAAATAAGCGGACAGTGCTGATACACTGCCCGCTCTTTTTATGGTTATTATTCTTCTGTTTTAACATCTACGGTTCTGATGTGGAGCTCCTCAAGCTGCTTGTCTGTTACGTATCCGGGAGCGTCCATCATTACGTCCTGAGCATTCTTGTTCATAGGGAACGGAATGATCTCTCTGATGGTATCCTCGCCTGCAAGGAGCATTACCATACGGTCTACGCCGGGTGCGATTCCTGCGTGTGGCGGAGCACCATAGGTGAAGGCGTTGTACATAGCAGGGAACTTGGCCTTAACGTCGTCCTCGCCAAGTCTTACCATCTCGAAGGCCTTGATCATGATCTCGGGATCATGGTTACGAACGGCACCTGATGAAAGCTCAACACCGTTACATACAAGGTCGTACTGATCAGCTGTTATTGAAAGAGGATCGATCTCGCCTCTCTCTGCCTTAAGAAGTGTCTCAAGTCCGCCTGAAGGCATTGAGAATGGGTTGTGGCAGAACTCGAGCTCGCCTGACTCCTCCCCGATCTCGTACATAGGGAAGTCAACTATCCAGCAGAATGCGTACTGCTCTTTGTCCATGTGACCGGGAACTGCTGCTCCGAAGGTCTTAACGATAACGCCTGCTGTCTTCTGAGCTGCGCCGAGCTTACCTGCTGAGAGAACCACGAGGTCTCCTGACTTGAGTGAAAGAGCTGATACTACGCTGTCCTTGATAGGAGCAACAAACTTGGAGATTCCTCCGACAAGCTCTCCGTTCTCGTCCATTCTGAACCAGTAAGCCTTGTTACCTGACTGAACCTCAACATCGCCGATGGTCTTGTCGATGAACTTACGGCTCTCCTTGAAGTCTGAAATTACAACTGCCTTGATCCTTACGTCTGTGTCCTGTCCGTCCTCGCTCTTAGTTGCGAAAGGTCCGAAACCGCAGTCCTTAAGGGACTCTGTAACATCAGTAACTGTAAGGTCGATACGAAGGTCAGGCTTATCTGATCCGTATTTCTCCATAGCCTCAAGATATGGGATCCTCATGAAAGGTGATCCTGAAGCACGGTTATATGTGCCGTATTTAGCAAAGATTGGAGGAAGAACATCCTCACATACTGAGAATACGTCCTCCTGAGATGCGAATGCCATCTCCATATCAAGCTGATAGAACTCTCCCGGGCTTCTGTCTCCTCTCGCATCCTCATCTCTAAAGCAAGGTGCGATCTGGAAGTAGCGATCAAAGCCGGCTGTCATAAGAAGCTGCTTGAACTGCTGAGGAGCCTGTGGAAGTGCATAGAACTTGCCCGGATGCTTTCTTGCAGGAACCAGGTAGTCTCTTGCTCCCTCAGGGGATGAAGCTGTAAGGATAGGAGTTGTGATCTCCAAAAATCCGTGCTCTGTCATTGACTGACGAAGAGCTGCAATAACATTGCATCTAAGGACAATGTTCTTCTTAACCTCAGGATTTCTGAGATCTAAGTATCTGTACTTAAGACGTGCTGTCTCATCGGTCTCTCTTGAGTGATTGATCTCAAAAGGAAGCTCGTTGTGCTGGCATCTGCCAAGAACCTCGATTGACTCAGGAACAACCTCGATATCACCGGTTGCCTGCTTAGGGTTCTTGGAGCTACGCTCTCTTACAACACCCTTAACGGAAATTGTTGACTCTTTATTGATAGCCTTGGCTGTCTTAACCATTTCTTCTGTATCAAGGACAATCTGAGTTGTGCCGTAGAAGTCACGAAGAACTACGAATCCAAGTCCCGATCCGACTTCACGCATGTTCTCAAGCCAGCCTACAAGTGTTACGCTCTTGCCGGCATCCTCAATGCGAAGCTCACCACAGTTATGTGTACGTGATTGCATCATTTGTATTACTCCATTTCTACTCATTACTACTGTTAACCACAACATTTTAGAACACTTGGCTCAATTATTCAAGGTCTTAAAAAGATGTGACGAGAACGCTTTTTACTAAATAACAATACATGGAAAATCGTCAAGCAATCTCAGATAAGCATAGCCTATCCCTGTTATTCCACGATACAGAGAGATATCATTTATATCTGTAAGTCCATTAAATACATATCCCTGCTCTTTTAACGAGAATATTATTCTCCTGATCAGAACATTGACTCTTTGCACATATTGCGGCTCTTTTTGCAATTCAGCCAAAAGATCAATCCATGCAGCAATTCCGCAACACAACGAATCATTGCCTATCATAGACGTGGAAGACATGAAATTCAAAGCCCTGTCATACCATATATACTTTTTATCTTTTTCTCCCAAGCAATCGCATATCTTCCCGTATGCCATAGCAGCGCCCACAACTCCCGAGCAATTACCATACATAAAACGCTTAATATATTTATTTGGATCCGTATCGCGCATCTTTATAAAGAATCTTCTGTAATCCGGAAGATTACCGGCCTCAATGTCAAAGCTATTCTCCTCATATTCCATAGCTCTTTTGATTGTCTCTGAAACAAATGCTCTTTTATCAGTTTCTAAGAATTCCAGGCTGCTGCTAAGTGCCAGGATGTATCCCGTTTGTCCATGAGCAAGGCCTGTAAGCGGATGAAACTGATTGTCAGCATCGAACCAGAGCCCGGATTCAAGTTCTATTCTGGATTGCAACGTTTCAACTATTAGATTTACAGTATCAATTAAGTCTGCTTTGTAATGATCTTCACAATCTTTAAGAACTAAGCATGTGACATACAGAAGTCCGGATAGTCCTCCAAAATAATCACTTTCTTTTGAACTTTTAATGTCTTTTTCCGAAATCTGTTTGATTATCTGTGCACCATAGTTCAGAAAGACCCTGTCATTATATAGCTCTGACTCCTTGCATAAAAAAAGAATCACACCTGCGATACCTGATGCCAGACCAAGACTGTGAAATTTCAACCTTGTGGTCTCTGCAAGAAAGTCCTCACACCATTTTATTACGAATGGCTTCATCTCTTTTTCAGTGTTGTTTTCTCTCCATTTTCCAAACATCGAGAGGAAATAATACACACCAAACGTTCCATCATAGAGAGTGTTCTTCATTACTTCCAGTTCATAATGACCGTTCAACGTGTTTTTTATTGGAGCATAATATATCCTGTTATCTGCATCCAGAATATAGTCATCTATGATTCCATTAATGCGATCAACTTCAGACGTACAAAAATTCAAACAGTCCTCATCTGTATCTATCCACTTTCTTCCCACATTCAGATAACTCCAAATACTCGTGTAATCCTGCCTTCTGTGTACTGCACTTATTCTTAAGATAATATCCAAATATTTGAGTTCCTGTTCCAAGTGATAGTCCGAAAAATAATCAAGAGTTTCAAAAACACTGCGTATCGGTTCTTTTTGAAAAAAGTCGGTTATTATCTTTTTGTGATTTACAAGGTAAAGACTTTTTTCATTGTTATTGCAATAGAATATCGGTATATTGCCACTTAGCAATGCCTCCTGCTCTGCTCTTATAAGCGGTATGACAGTAGATAACATGTCATCTTCCGTTGCAAGTAAAAAAGGTGCATAGACCCGGAGCGATGCCAGATTGTGCATCATGTTGTCATGTAAATATTTAGGATTGGCCATGTACGATAACAACTTATAATATACGCGCGTATCTCTAAGAACAAAACGAACCTGGCAGCTACCAAATTCAGATAAGGCTTCTCTAAAGAAATCTTTGTTTGTCAGAATGATCCGATAGCATTTCTCATAACCATCAAGAACGTTTTGGGCATAAAGGTCAGCATATGCAATTGATCCATCTTCACGAAGCGGATAATTATGATGGTCCTCATTGTATGCCGTTAAAGCTCCTATATTTACTGCCGTCGCAAAACTACTGCCAACCCATTTTGACAGCAGCAAAGATCGTGATGGATTTAGCGACACTTCATTTGATGCCGGTTCATTGTCTACCACACTGGAGTATTCTCTTTTCGAAATCGGAGTCAATAAAGTCTCCAGATCAAGAATGATTGGACACTGCTTTGAAACCATAACATTCTCATGGTGAAAATCACTTCCTCCAAGAAGCGACACAATACAAAGAAGTTCCCCAAATCTTTCGTAATACAGCTTCAATTCGGATTCTGTCATGACAGGTTCATATTTGATCAACTCACAAAATCCATAGTTGCCATAAGATAATGCTTTAACACCTGCCAGTTGGATTACATCATCAAACAAGTTAAATTTTTGCAAAAATGAATTCCACGCAATATCTATTTTTGTGTCTCGTGGTTTATATACAGCCCCCTGTCCATTTTCATATTTTAAGATCACAACACTCTTTCCGTTGTTGTGCAAATCCGAAACACCACATTCAAGCGACTGCAATTTCACCCCGGCTTGAATTCCGAAAGCAGCAAATATTTCACCTTCATGTTCTCTGATTCGCGTAATACATTCCTGTATATTGAGGGCAACGCTTTTCAATAAATGAAACAGCTTATAAAAAGCCACCGGATAGCTTTCAAACAACTGAGTATATCCGGATTCCAAAAGCCATTTATCAAAGCCCTTGCCTGAATTATCAAGTTTACTACAGTAATACTTTTCTGCTGTAGTGACAATTTTGTACAAATACAGATTACAATAATCATTAATCAGCCCTGACAACTCGATTGGAAACTTGTCGAGGTCATTGTCGGCAAGTATTATATTCATCATTTTATAGAAGGGAGAGTATTTGCCCTCTCCGTTCCGGCTGGCATCCGCAAGACTTAAATCCCATATCCTGTCAAAATCAGCATCCTGCATATCAAAGCCGTCAAAAATGCTGTCAATACTGTCGCTTCCCATCAGACGCAAAAAACGTTCGTAAAAATCATAATTTTTTCCGCCTGCCAAATTTTCGACTGCAATTTTTCTTATTTCACTTGGTTCCATTTCTTTCCCCTGAATATTTAAAAATAAAGCCTGGAAACCAGTCCAGGCTTTACAAATCTAAATATGATACATTTCTTAACAGCAGCAAGAATCAACACAAGAACTAACGTTGCAGTTTGTCTTTTCTGTGCTTGCAGCCTTTGAAAAACCATTGACGAATAAATCTTCATCAAATGCCTTTTCCTCAACTTCGAATTCAGCGAACATCATCCCCTCCTCCTTTCCACTGTATTTATAACCCTTAAAGGTTCTTTCATAACATAAATACATTTTATCACTACCAATTCCATAAAGAAATAGTATGTGTAATAATTCAATAAATTAGACGAGGCGACGATAAATGTTCGCCGCCCCGTCTTTTGCCCCTAACGAGAATTAAGTAGTTTCTTAAGTTCCTGTGTTTCTCTCTCAACTTCTTTTTTCATGAAGTAAACATTCCTGCGATGAAGTGCCTTCGCATGAAGCTTCTCCTTCAACATATCAATTTCGTACTGTGCTACACCCTTAAGTTCTCCCATTTTTGATACCTCCTGTCAGTGTTTGTTCAACACCCCCTCACGAGTCTCAAGGTTATTTTAATCATAATATTTGTTTAAAAATGGTTTATTGTCTGAAAATTGTGTGAATTATTTCTTTTGTGAAGCCACATGTCATATTTATCCTCGCAACAAAATTTCAAATTTGCGGATTATACTTGTACACTTTTAAGCGTAGTTGTGATAAAGTAAGAGTGCTGAAGTGCAACTGCTTTCTATGCAGATATTCCAATGCACTAATCTCCAACAGAAAGGTGGTGGTTTTTAATGAAGTCTGATTCACATATATGCAGTAGTGATTCTGCTCCCGGTCGAAGTACCATAAAAACCACATACAAAGGAGATTACCATGGAAAAAGAAGAAGAAAAGACTCTCGTTGAAACACTTCAGGAACTTCTATCATCCAGGCAATATACGCTGCTTCGCCAGACCATCTCAGAGATGAACACAGTAGATATCGCTGCTGCCATGAGTGAGATGGCGGACGAGGATTCTCTTAAAATGTTCAGAATCCTCCCCAAGGATATGGCGGCTGATGTTTTTGCCGATCTGGAAATGGACGTACAGCAGTACATCATTCAGTCCATGTCAGACCGAGAAGCTTCCAACATTATTGAAAATCTGATGGCCGATGATGCTACAGACCTGCTGGAGGAGATGCCTGCCAGCGTTGTTAAGCGTATCCTGGCCAATGCGAGCCCCGAGACTAGGGCGGATATCAATCACCTGCTTCGCTATCCTGAGGATTCAGCCGGATCTATCATGACTGTGGAGTATGTTGACCTGCGTGAAGATATGACGGTCAGCGAAGCCATAGAGCGAATCAGGAAAAAAGGCGTTGATTCAGAGACCATCAACATCTGCTACGTTGTAACCAAGCAAAAGATCCTTGTAGGAACGGTTGCTCTTAGATACCTGCTCATTATGAAACCCGATGACGTGATCGGTGATATCATGAACACCAACGTCATAAGCATTGGAACTATGACCGACCAGGAAGAAGCGGCCAGAATGTTCCAGAAATACGGCTTTACAGCGATGCCCGTTGTCGACAACGAATCGCGTATGGTCGGTATCATCACCATCGATGACGTAGTGGACATCCTGGAAGAAGAGGCTACCGAGGATATCGAGAAGATGGCAGCTATCGTGCCATCCGACAAGCCCTATCCCAAGGTTGGTATATTTGAAACTTACAAGAACAGAATACCGTGGCTATTGTTCCTCATGATCAGTGCCACATTCACAGGCGCCATAATCACAGGCTTTGAGGATGCGCTCTCTGCTTACGTTGTGCTCACCGCTTACATCCCGATGCTGATGGATACCGGAGGAAATGCCGGTTCCCAGGCAAGCGTTTCCATCATCCGTGGTCTTTCGTTAAAAGAGATCGAGTTCGAGGATATCTTTAAGATCATCTGGAAGGAAATCCGAGTTGCTGTGCTCTGTGGTTTAACACTTGCGATCGCAAACTTCGCCAAGCTCCTGCTTTTGGACAGAGTATCATTTCTCGTGGCTGCAGTAATCTGCCTGACACTGCTCTTTGTAGTGCTCATCGCCAAGCTCGTCGGCTGCTGCCTTCCTATGCTGGCATCCAAGATCGGCTTCGACCCGGCAGTTATGGCCAGCCCATTTATTACAACAATTGTTGATGCACTTTCACTTCTGGTTTACTTCAACATCGCAACCAGAATGTTGCATCTGGTAGCATAGCAAAAGAAACACCTCCGGAATCTGGGGTTACTCCAGACCCGGAGGTTTTATTTTTTGGTAAAAGAGCTTTTAAGGAGTCAAAGTGAAACGTCCCCGGTGACTCATCCGGGGACGCCTTTTTGTAGGTCTTTGATTCGGGAGACGAGGCCGTTTGCCTCGTCGAAGGTGTATACATAGCCGCCAAGGGTGCTGACCTTGGGGCGCAGGTTCTTGGAGTGGCTCCAGACGAGGATTGCAGACTTGCCCTTGCCGTTTCGGGCCTCCTGGATGAGGTTTCCGGCGGCGCTGTTGCCATCGAAGGCCACAACCATGGATGGGCGGCGCTCAAAGATCTCGTAGTTGAAGCTCTTGTAGATTCCCATGCCCTGGGATTCTGGGGAGACTCTGATCTGAAGATTCGGGTAAGACAATAGTCTGTCCCTCTCCTGCGCAGTGACAAGAGCCGGAACAACTGCATAAACCCTGAAGCCCTTCTTGTTGTGGTCCAAAAGATATTTCTCATACCCCGAGATCTTATGCCCGATAACAAAGCACACTTCCTCAGGATTTAAAAACTTAAGGAGCGAATCCAGTTCTTTCTTGCCGGCCTCAGTTATCCTGGTGGCGCGGTTTTCCGTGTTAAAGCTTCCGCCAAGCACTACAACCGGGAATCTGTCCCAGGTGATATCGCTGATGCGGTCCTTGAACTCCCTGTTGGCATCGAGCTTTTCTTCGCCGCCCGATAATGCCCCGGATATCTTAACCTTCTGCATCTTCTCAAGGAGAACTTCTTCCATGTCCCTGCCCTTAAGAAGTCTACCAAAGGCTTCTTTCTTTTCAGAGTACGCTTCCTGACTGGACTTGATGATTGCGCTCTCGGCAGCCTTCATAAGCCCAAGCTCTGCATCCGTCAGCCCCAGCATGGTCTTTAATGAGAGCTCCTCATCTATGGATGACGTTCCATAGAGTGCAGCTCCGTCCGTTCCCTGAACACACCAGATTCCCTGTTTCAAGTACTGCTTCAGGGGATGATCCTTAAGCGAATTCAGGTTGTTGAGTCTTACATTACTTGATATCTGGAACTCCAGCACAACCTTGTTTTCCTTGAGCTGTGCCAGAACTTCCTTGCCCTTTTTGGACCTTGGACTGTAGGTATAAAGGCCGTGTCCCAGCCTCATCCTCGGCATCTGCTGCCCGGGTGCCAGACAGTCCTTGACGCACAGAATACTGTGGGCAATATTGTCCTTCTGGCTGTCGTTCTCTCCAGCATGGACCCTGATAACAAAGCTCGGATCCTTGGCGGCGATCTTCACGATCTCCTTAAACGCCGGTTTAAGCGTAATAATGTCGTTTATCTCCTCGCCGACAAAGTCACACCCTGCCACATACGGATCCAGCGCCGTAGCTTTCAAAACCTCCAGGTTCTGCTCCAGATAGTTATCCGGAGTTACAGCATCCTTAACGATAGTGAGCGGAATCCTTCTGATGGCAGCCAGGAACCTGATCATGACTCCGGTCTCCTGATATATCTTGGGCATTACCTCATGAACCTGCCTCAGCATCTCTATTGATTCATACTTCTTAACCAAAGTCGTGTCGCTGATCTCCGCATAGCACACACCCTGCTTCTTGTAGCTTCTTGCAATCCAAAGGAGCTTGTCCTGGAAAATGGTATTTCCGCAATAATCCGGATTCTCCCTGTCGCGCAGCATCTGCTTCAAATGCCTCTTAACATCATCATCGGGAATCTGATCAATCCCGCTAAGGTCGATCTTGTCCTCACTCTCCTTGCCTTTGCAAAAGACATAACGGTACAAGTATACCTTCTCCAGATTGGTAAACACCGCCTGCCCGTCCTTGATAACCGCCAGCGAGCCACGGATCTTAACAATGTTCATCTCTGCATTATCAAGGTTGTTGAGGATCAGATCCGCAAAGTTGATAAAGGTATTGTCATCAATCTTCCTGTCCAGATACTTGCCCTTCAGATCCGAGGAAGTCCACTGCCATGCAACCTTCTTGCGCTGCTTAAGAACCTTCTCCCACTGAGCATTTGTAAGGCCCAGCTGAAGCTTTTTTACATAGTAAAGCGGATAGCGTATCTGGTGCGCAATTCCCAGCGCAATGAGAATATCCCCGGAGAGATTACCGTTCATGTGAGTGTGAAGGTCTCCGGCGAACTTAAGCTCTTTCCTGATATGCGTCTTAAAGACCGTCTTCCTGAGATCAAAGTCCGGCTCCTTGGTCTGACTCATCAGAGTCTTGGCGATGGCAGGAATTGAAGCCTTTGTCTCAACAGTCCCATCGAGATAAATATTCGCCACCTCGATATCACCAAGGCTAAAGATATAGCATTCCTTATTATCGGCATCCACATAGCAGGGAACTTCTCCCCTTATCTCCAGCATCCCGTCCTTGTTCTTCGTAAGCGGAAGTCCACAGGTGGAAGCCAGATTCCTAATAAGGTTTCCGGTACCGTGATTTGGTGTTGAGAGCACAAACATAAGCCTGTCCAAATCTTTGTACAGGCTTACGATAATGTCTTTTTCGTTATCAAGGAAAAAGCATGTGAAATATGTCATAGACGCTCCTTACTGAGAAACGTATATCTCCTTAAGTCCATCGCGGTCCAGCACTCTGATCCTTGCGTGTCCGAGCCTCTCAATAAGGCCCTCCCTCTCCATTTCGCGAAGCTTCCTGGAGACGGTCTCGGTACGAAGACTTACGCTGGCTGCGATATCATCGAGCTTTAAAATAACATCGTCGTCGATACTTCTGTCGACTCTGTATAAAAGAAATCCCGCCAGCCTTGCCATCGGGTCCTTAGTTGAAAGAAGCATGTTCCTCTCATTGGCATCATGCAGCTTCTTGCTAAGAAGTATTATGGTGTTCATGGCTGCGTGGGGATCATTGACAACTTTGATGAAATCATCCCTATGTATCTGACAGATGGAAGCATTGGTGAGGCATACAGCAGAATAGGGATAGATACTGCCGTCAAGGAACATGCCTTCCCAGATGATGTCGTGATCTGCAAGAATCGTTACTATCTGCTCCCTTCCGAGGGAGTCGTATCTGCAGAGCTTGACTCTTCCTTTTCGGATAATACATATTGAATCAACAGGCTCGCCCTCCCTGAACAGATAGCTGTTCTTCTTGAGGTTCTCATGGATCGAGTGCTCCATCAGGCTCACCTGGGCATTGACAGGAAGCCCCTCGATAAGGGGCACGCTCTCGGTGCAAAAACCTCCGCATTCCTCGCAGATGTTTAGGCCCGATATTCCTCTCTTGAGTTCTTCACCGCGACTCTTGTCCTTGGCGCGGTAGATTCCGCCTGAACTGCCCATCTCTTTACCCATTTATCCAACAATAGCAATATGCCTGTGTTCTTACTGCAAACGGCTCTGTAGCCAGCAGCTCTTTTACCTCACTCTTTGTGTACCAGCGGGGCTCAATCTCTTCCTGGAAGGATGTGCTCTCGGAAAAAGACCCTCCTGCCACACCTACGCAGCAGGCATTTCTCTCATTTGAAAAACCGATGGCGCTGTAGCACGGTCCCCACCACTGGTCTATCCTTAAGATATCAAGTCCTGTCTCTTCCTTGAGCTCTCTCTTTGCTGCCTGTTCCGGTGTCTCTCCGGGATCGATAAGGCCTGCCGGGAAGTTGTAAACCCATCTTCCTGTGGCCATTCTGAATTCTCTGTTAATGAGGATCTTCTCGCCGGACTCATCATGCATGATGATGGCAACTGCGTCCTCCTTGCGGTTCTGAAGGTCTTCAAAGGTCTTAAGATCAGGGTTTCTGCTGATCATCTCGTAGACCTTCTCGTTTCCGTCCACCATCTTGTAATGAACGTCATAGCGGTTGATGAACCTTCCCTGCTCTTTCTTTTCTATATATTCAAATTCCATTACTTACTCCGTCAACATGCACCGTAAACTATTTGCTTGAGGCCTCTTATGAAGCTGAAGTCACAGCCTCCCTCAATCTGCTGCATGTATATAAATATCAGTTCTTCCTCAGGGTCAACAAAGAAGTATGTTCCGCCCAGTCCGTCCCAGCCAAACTCTCCGACGCTTCCGTTTGAGCAGGCGCTAGCCGGATCTGTGAGGATCCTGAATAAATTGCCATAGTTGCATCCCTTGCAGGATTCGAAATCCAAAGTGCTGAGCTGCTGGGGATTAAGCTGAGGCGATGTCATGAACTCAAAGGTTCTTCTGCCGATGAGCTCCTTGCCGTGGTATGCTCCCTTGTTGAGAAGCATCTGTGCAAAGTGCGCGTAGTCTGCAGCGGTGGAATAAAGACCTGCTCCGCCCCTCTCAAACCATGGGTCCTTACTCGGATTCTCCATCTGAAGGCGTCTTCTTACGTCATCCTCGGCTCTTACAACCTTGCCCTTTTTATCTCTTCTGTAAAGGACTGCTGCCCTGAACTCTTTTCCCTCGTCGATCTTAAAGCCTGTATCCTCCATGTTAAGAGGAGTGAAGATCTCTTTCTTGAAAAACTCAGATAACTTCTTGCCTGTGACAACCTCGATGATGCCACCTAAGATGTCCGCAGAATATCCGTATCTGAAGTACTCGCCGGGCTCAAAGGCAACTCCTGCCTCAGCCAGCTTGTTGCAGATATCGACGCCACTCTTTAAGATCCCTGATTCTCTCTGGGCTCTGGCCTCTTTTACGATCTTGGCCATGAGTCTTTCGGCTTCACCGAACTCTCCCGGCATCACGATACCTGAGGTCATATTTAAAAGATCTTTTACAGTAATGGGGTTTACAGCCTTTCTGATACCTTCGGCAGAAACCACGTTGACACTCTCATACGCCGGAAGATAGTCAGACACCTTGCTCATAAGATCAAGGTCGCCTCTCTCATACAGGATCATGGCAGCCATGGCCGTTACTGGCTTGGTCATGCTGAAGATCTTGTAGATGCTGTCCTCCCTGTCGGGCTCGTAGTGGTTTTCGTAAACTCTTTTACCTTTGTGCTCAACGATTATCTTGGCGCCCTGAAGTGCGCCTGCCTGTCTTTGTTTCTCTATAAGTGTATCAAGCCTGTTCAGCTTTCTGATGTTCATAACACAATTATCCCCGGTAAATATTTCTTAGTATTTAACTGAAGGAAGCAGATACTTTCTCTGATAGAAGTCGACTGCCTTCTCGAATTCTTCGCCCTTGTCGGCCTTGAGGTGCTCGATGTACTCGTGAGCATCGTAAGCGTCCTCATCAACCTCAATAAGACCAACTGCGATATTACTGCAGTGATCGGCGATACGCTCAAAGTCCGTGCTGATATCCGTGAGGTCAAAGCCCTGCTCGATGGTGCACTTACCTTTTCGAAGTCTCCTGATATGTCTTCTCTTAACCTCCATGTTGATGCCGTCAATGGTCTCCTCAAGTGGTTCGATCATCTTGGCAAGGTCAACATCCTGAGCCTCGAAAGCTCTGACGGAGAGGTCAACGATCTCTTTTACCGCATTGGAGAAGATCTCCATCTCGGACTGTGCCTTTGGAGTAAACTCTCTCTTAGACTCGCTCATGCCTCTGGCCTTCTGCATGATGTTGAGGGCATGGTCACTGATACGCTCGTAGTCAGTGATGCAGTGCAAAAGAACTGACAGAGTATGCGAGTCTTTTACACCGAGGTGATGAGCGTTGATCTGCATGAGGTATGTTCCCAGCTGATCCTCGTAGGTATCGACCTTTCTCTCAAGGTAATCGACATTCTGAGCCTTCTCTTCCTCAAAGTTATCAATAAGTCCGATAGCCTCGTAAAGAGCATCCTTGCACATGTTAGCCATGGCAATTGCTGCTATCCTTGCCTGCTCAAGAGCAAAGGGCGGGTTTGAAAGGAAGCGTGGATCCAGTGTGCGGATACCTTCCTGCTCCTCCTGCTCCTTCTTTTCCTTCTCGTCGATAGGAATGGTCTTCAGTGCCATGTTTACAAGAAGATTTGAGAATGGCAGCATAAGCGGAGTTGCCACAAGGTTAACCAGCGTGTGGATTCCGGCGATTCCTACCATTCCGATATCATTGTCCATGAACGCGAAGTTCACGATGGAATGTATCAGATAGAACAGGATCATGAAGGTTGTTGCCTTGATAAGGTTGAAGTACAGATGCATAAGAGCTGTTCTCTTACCGTTCTTGTTAGCTCCAAGAGATGAGAGAATAGCTGTGATACAGGTACCTACTTCCGCACCAACTACAACAGGGATAGCCATGCTGTACTTGACCTTGACGGATAGTGATAACGCCTGCAGTACACCGATGGTTCCGGCTGAAGACTGGATGGTCATGGTGAAGAGGATACCAACAAGGAATCCGATGATGGGATTACTGAAGCTTGTAAGTACTCTCTTGAAGCCGTCTACATCCTTAAGAGGTGAAACTGCGTCAGACATGGTGCTCATTCCGAACATAAGAACCGAGAAGCCAAGAAGAATTGTTCCGATATTTTTCTTCTTATCATTCTTGGAAAACATGTAAAGCGCAATACCGATAAGCGCCAGGAAGGGCGTAAAGGACTTGGGCTTTAACAGATTGATTATAAAGTTTTCACTGCTGATTGCGTTTAATGAAAGAAGCCATGCAGTAAAGGTTGTACCGAGATTGGCACCCAGAATAACATTAACTGCCTGCTTAAGAGTCATTATCCCCGAATTAACAAGACCAACTACCATGACGGTAGATGCTGATGAAGACTGAACCAGCGCCGTAACGCCCACACCAAAGAGGTATGCGATTACCTTGTGCTCAGTCACTTTTGCAAGCACGCTCTCGAGCTTGCCTCCTGCGGCTTTTGTGAGTCCGCCACTCATTACATTCATTCCGTAAAGGAACATTGCAAGACCACCGACCAGGCCTGCGATTAGACTAAATACTTCCAGTGAGCTCATTTTCTCCTACCATTAATTATTCTTTATCCATTTTTCTACGTTTACAGCTATATCTTACAGGATTAAGCTAAAAATTACCATAAAAATATCATTCTCACATACTTGCCGAACTTGGATTCGCTAAGAGAAACTCTTTTTCCGTCGTTGTAACCGTCGCCGTAGATGTTCTCCTCGACGTCCACATCCTCTGTCTTTTTAAATCCAAGTCTCTCGCAAATGTGGATGGATACTTCATTCTCAGCTTTGACAAGAGTCTGCACCTTATCAAACTGGAGGACATTTCTTCCATATTCCATGATGGCTCTTAGAGCTTCCATGCAGTAGCCCTGTCTCTGGAACTCTTTTCCTACGAGGAACCCCAACTCCGGTTCATCAAATCCGTTTCTTACGGAATACCCTGCCCTGCCTATAACGCGGTTATCTTCCTTCCTGACAATAGTCCACACGCCAAAGCCCAAGAGGCCATAGACCTTCTCAATGTAATCCTTCTGATATCTTTTTTCATCTTCAGGATCATCGAAGAGCCCCTCCATGTACCGCGTCATCTCAGGGTCGCTGTAGATCTTGTAGAACTCATCTACGTCTCTGACCGTGGTCTCACGGATAATGAGCCTGTCAGTCTCAAGTACTGTCCATGGCTCGCCTGCATACCTCTGATAGACCTTTACGAATGAATCAATATCAACTTCTTCTATATCGGAAAAGACATATTTAAGTCCCGGAAAAGACTTCCCGGCTTCACCCTCATGTAAAAGCCCAACGCAGAAGTACCCTTCCTCCGACAGCTCTTTTGCCAAAAGAGGGTCATCTGTCAGAACCAGCATCTCCTGCCGATTTTCGGACATGGAAAGTGGCAGCGGATCCTTTCCATCTGCCACGTAAACACTGTATCCATTTTCTTGTATGTAGGCTGCAGTCTCTTTTACAGCCTCCTTAAAACTCTCATCCTCAGGGCCATCTCCCCCAAGGACGAATGCTATGGTCTTAAGCAATCTTAAAGCATCTCCTTCTCGTAAGTTACTTTAAATCCTTCGTTCTTCGAATTATCGTTCCACTTATTTATAATTCTGTCGGCTATCTTGCCGGCGATCTCCTGACTGACATCAGAGAGGAGCACAATGACTCTGTTGCCACTGTCGTTGCCGTAAACATCAACGTTGCGCAGGTTTTCCATGAGAGTATCAAGGAACAGCTCCATGATCTCGGGAGTTACCTGAGCCCCTTCAGGACCAAGGATGGTAAAGTGCACCAGCGCGGAATTGAGGATTTCATTGTCGCCGTATCTGACAAGAAGCCTGTAAATATCCTGCATTCGCTCGCGCTCGACGCGATATGGCTTATCGGACTTGCCTCTCTCTCCAAGAATTGCCTTAAGCTCCGAGATGCCGGTTATATTCGAATCATCCCCAACCATTGCCACGATCTCTTCGTAGAGCTTGCAGCCGTGCTTGCCTGCGTTCTTGACGGAATAAAGCGCTCTGTCCGCTCTTCTGAAGAGCTCATCATACTCAATCTGACTTCCTGCAGAAACAGATACACCACCGACAGAAACGCCCAGAGGGATGCTCATGTCATCGCCCATGTGCTTCCTTGCCGACTCCAGGATAGCTTCGTTGAGGAACTTTGTCTTTATCTCCATCTGCTCCGGAGTTGTATCCGCATAGAATGCGAGGAATTCGTCACCACCGATTCTGCAGAGCACATCTTTATTATCAGCGCTTCGCCGCAGGATCTCGGCAAGGTCGATCAGCATACGGTCACCCATATCGTGTCCGTAGATATCATTTACCGGCTTGAAGCTGTCAAGGTCGAGAATAGCCAGGATACCGTTGCGCTTACCAAGTACATCCTTGAGAGCTTCTGCCGCTCCCCTCTTATTCAAAAGACCTGTCAGAGGATCCTTGGATGCTTCCTGCTCAAGACGCTGGATGCTGTTCATATCCTGTACCAGTGACGCTATTGCCCATCCGATGTAAGCAACCAGTAAAAAGCTTACCACAAACAGATAGATCCTGAAATACTCTCGCTCGTAGAGCTGAGATTCTTTGACCACCGGGAATATCTCTTCTCTGATAACGTGCTTGCCTGCCGTATCAAGAACCTGCACATGAAGCCTGTAATTGCCGTACGGGAGGTTTGTATAGGTCAGGGACTGCATGTTTCTCTGATAGCAGGTGACACCTTCGTCCTCAGTGCCCTCCAGGAAAATGTGGAGAAGCGGATTGGAAAGAGCATAGTTCATCACCGCAACATCAAAGACAATACGTCCTGACATCGCAGGAATTCTGTAAACGCCGTTTACCGGCTCTATCGGCTCTTCTCCGGCAAGTATCTCCGAAACCCTGATCTGATACTTGTTGTTAAAAGAGTCATAGTCTGAAGTGGAGACTTTTCTTACACCATCTGTACATGGAAGGTAGAGATTGTCTCCTTTGAGCGAATAGAACCCGTTTGCTGTAATAGAAGTGCTAAGTCCCCTTGTTCTGTTAAGAAGCATGTATTTGTTTGCTTTATTTGCCAGAAGGTCCCTCTCGTCTAGCACAAATATACCGGCGCTGGAGAGTACCCATGCCTTCTTGTTTTCATCTATAAATACGTCGTAGTTATTGCTGTAAGGGAAGGAATCCAGCGGCTTTATTTCAGCGCCGTTGTTGTAATAAATGGCGTTACTGGTCACATAAAGATATCCGCCTCTGCATGGTGTGATCTTCATGACAACCTGTGACTTAAGACCGTCCTCAGCGCCAATGGTATCTACCACTCTGAAATTCCTGATGACAAATATTCCGCCGCCGTCAGATCCTGCATAGATGGTTCCGTCAGCTTCCTCAACAATGCACAGCACCGATGCCGTGATACCGTCATCCTCGCCGAGCTTTTTGAAAATGCGCTCGTTCCTGATAAAGTTCAGGCCGGTGGTTGAAAGCGCAACAATAGTGCCATCGGATAGCTCGTAGGTACTTCTGTACTTCTCGCCTTCTGTTCCGTCATACTTCCGGTTATACGAGTTTATTGTCTTATCCGGGTGCATCACAACAAGACCCGCCGGGCCGTATGTGCTAAACCAGAGGTTATCATTTCTGTCAGCCATGACACAGCGGATTCGTACATCCCTCAAAACTTCCGGGTGAGGAATAGGCACGGAATAGAAGGTCTTAAGATCGATCGTCTTAAGGCCTGAGCCGGTTCCGGCGTAGAGAACACCGTCTTTTACAAGAACGCTGTTTACAACTTCGTTCTCAAGATTTGCCTTGGAATAGATATCCTCGAAAGGATTCCAGGAGAACTTCTTGATACCCTGTTTGTTGGAAGCAAACCATACATTGTCCTGATAATCCACAAAGATATCAACGATGGAGGTGTTGAAGTTCGAGGTTGAAAGATCTGTCACAACACCTGTATCCGATATAAATCCCAGGCCGTTCTCGCAAGCTATGAAATATCCTTTGAAGGACTTGGAATAAAGAATGTCATTGAAGTAGGTCAGCTTGCCGGCTAGGTGCTTGGACATGATATCCGTCATGCCATCCTTGATGTAGAGCCTACCGGTCATGTTGTTGCTGTTTCCTATTATATAGTTGCCCTCTTCTTCCTTGGTAATATCCGTGTAATTACCCGCAAGGACATAGATTATCTTCTTATCTCTGAAGATCATAAGGCTTCCGTCACTTCTGACGCCCGCCACAGTATCTCCGCTGGAGCTCAGTTTACTGACACCATAAAAGCTCTTTGCCGTAAAGACTTCAATCTCACCCTTTTGGTCTATCTTGCAGAGCTGCTTGATAGTAGCAACATAAATGTTGCCCTCCGAATCCTCACATATCGCTCTTATAGCATCGGAAGAAAGGCCTCTTCCTGTATCGAAGAACTCTATCTCACCGGTATCAACATCATAGCAGCCGACACCACTGTCATTGGTTCCGATCCAGAGCCTTCCCTTGGAATCCACAAACAGTACCATAACGTTCTTGATTCTCTCGTCTATGGCAAAAGACCTGAACCTGTAGCCATCGTATCTGTACAATCCGGAGAAGGATCCTACCCACATGTAGCCATCCTTAGTCTGAGCAATTGCGTTTATCTCAACGGACTCAAGTCCGCTCTCCGTGTCATAGAGAGTTCCTGCGTACTCTGACTCGAAATCTACAGCGTAGGACTTAACGGGATAAAGCATAAGAGGGGCTATCACTGACAGAGCAAGTAATGCGCCAAAGGCCTTAGCTGCCGTTCTGTGACTTTTGCTCACAAGGCCTATCAGCTTCATGAGACAAAAGGCTATGATAAAGCTCACCACCTTATCCGGAATATCAACAAAGGCTTCGCCCAAAAATGAGTTGAGAGCCTGGACCTGAATATCGCTGGAGAGCATGTCCATAAAGCTGTCGCCCCAGGCATTTCCGGTCTTTCCGTCATAAATGATGATGTTAAGAGGAGTTGATATGACTGCAGAGAGAATTCCGGTCATAACCATGGTGGATATGGCCTTGAAGACATTTCTTTTTTTTCTGGGATAAAAGACTCCTACGCAGACACCGATGGCTATTGACACAGCCATGTACGGCAAAGATACCGGATCCGCAAAGGATATGATGGCATTAAGAAGCAAACCACAGACTGCACCGGCAATAGGTCCCAGTACAACTGCAGCAAGGATTGTTCCAATCGAATCAAACCAGAAAGGAATTTCATAGCCCGAGGCTATAGTCCTTCCCAGCAGGTTTAGACCGACGCATATGACGATAACAAACCAACCTACCCATGATTTAAGTTTATTATTCATGTTATCCTCAAAATTGATGGCACAATCAAACAAAACGCAGCTAAATATAGATATGCGTATTCACAATAATTTTATCACTATTTCGAACGTTTTCCCAACGGTTAATTGTGAAATATCTATTAAAAAAACGTCAAACAATCGGCACGTATGCGCGATCTTTGACGTTTACAATTTGTTAACAATTAATTAAAAGAATAGTTACTTCAAATCATCTTTTAGACACATTAGCTTGTTAATATAATATTGTCAGATGAGTTAAGACAATACCAAACAAAAACTTTTTCATAATATGCCAGGTAAGGAAGCTTACCTGGCATCCTCCCTTTTATAGGGCTTTTTTATTTATAGGATTATTTCTGTGATCCCTGAAGGAACTTCTCAAGATCTGCAACTGCAGACTCCTCATCACTTCCCTCTGCAATAACCGTAACCTCCTCACCGGAAGCAAGATTAAGTGTCATCATTCCCATGATGCTCTTTGCGTTCACCTTCTTGGACTGAGCCTCGATGTGAACAGTGCTGTCATACTTACTTGCAAGCTGTACAAGTTCCGCAACAGGTCTTGCCTCAAGTCCTCTTGGGAGCTTAATTTCGATAGATTTTGTGATCATAATATCCTCCTTAAGATCTCAACTTGTCCGCCAGCTCTGAGAGCTTGCGAAGCCTGTGGTTAACTCCTGACTTACCCACGGGCGGGTCGAGAAATTTACCAAGTTCCAACAACGTTGCATCAGGATGCTCAAGTCTGACCTCTGCCATTTCCTTAAGTCCTTCCTGAAGTTTACCAAAACCATAATGGTCTCTGATATAGGTTATATCTTCTACCTGCTTGGTAGCAGCATTAACTGTCTTGGTGATATTGGCCACCTCACAGTTTACCTTCCTGTTGATGGAGTTCCTCATCTCCTTGAGAATCCTAAGGTTCTCAAGATTCATCAGACTGACCGGCGCCTCCATTATATTCAGAAGATCCACGATTCCAGATCCCTCTTTTATATAGAGAACGTAGTACTTCTTGCGCTGTACTATCCTGGCCTCAATGTCAAAGCTCAGGGTCATGTCAGCCAGTTGCTGCGCCAACTCCGGAGTGCTGCATACATACTCCAGATGATACCCTTTATTGGGGTCGCTGATAGAGCCGATGCACAAGAATGCGTCTCTCAGAAATGCCCTCTTGCAGCAGGAATTTCTGGTGACCATCTCGCTCACTTTAGCACCTGTTTCTCTCAGGTTTCCATTCTGATCCATCAGCCTGATCGCCATTAAAACGGATTCCACATCATGCTCTGAGTCAAGGACAGGGCGGTAGATTCGGCCTCCTGCCTTAACATCGGGAATCCCCTCTAAAATGCTAGTAACTATATTAAATGCTTTTCTTAATAATGTAAAGAACTTTCTAAGCACCTGCGCGTTGTCCGCCTGCAGGTAAAGCACCGTATTTCCTGCCTTATCGGCTTCCACATGGCCTATGCAGGTAACGATGGCCGAGATTTCAGCCAGCTGACAATGCCTGGATGATGCGATGCGCTTTGAGAGTTCCTCTTTTACCTCCGAGGAAAAAGACATATCTCACCTTGCCTGTTTAACGTCCCTATGAGACAGATTAAGTCCGTAGTTACCGCCGGATGCCTTTAGTCTCTCGTAAACCTCATTGGCGATGGTAACACTTCTGTGCTGACCGCCGGTGCAGCCAATAGCTACCACCAGCTGATACTTGCCCTCCTGAACATATCCCGGGATAAGGAAGTTAAGCATATCTACGAGCTTGTCCACAAATTCGCCGCAGGCAGGGAAGCTCTTAACATAGTCCTGAACAGGCTTGTCGTTACCTGTCAGGTGCTTGAGCTCATCGATGTAATAAGGATTTGGCAGGAACCTTACGTCAAAAACAAGGTCTGCATCTGTGGGGATTCCGTGCTTAAATCCAAAGCTCATAACGTTGACCATCAGGGAGTTGTACTCCTTGTTCTCAACGAAGATCCTGTCCAGCTCCTTCTTGAGCTCTCTGGTAAGAAGGTTTGAAGAGTCGATGACATAATCAGCCTTCTTCTTGATCTCCGCAAGGACTTCTCTCTCCTTGGCAATTCCGTCCTCGAGCCTGTCTCCGGCTGCATTCATAGGATGGATCCTTCTGGTCTCTTTGTACCTTTTTATGAGCACCTGGTCTGAAGCATCCATAAAAAGGATCTCAACAGGAATTCCTCTTTCCCTCATGGAATCTATGATTCCGGTCACGCCCTCAAAGCTCTGACCGGCTCTTGCATCAACGCCGAGGACAACTTTTGTTATTTCGCTGTTGGGAGCAGAAATAAGCTCCGTGAACTTTCCAATAAGAGATACCGGAAGATTGTCAACGCAGTAAAATCCTGCGTCTTCAAGCATATTTATAGCAGTGGCTTTTCCTCCGCCGCTCATACCTGTTACAATTACAAATCTCATTTTTCAGGTCCTTTCAATACCTCTTTATTCAAAGTCTCCAACCAGGATAACTTCCGGCTCAAGGCTTACGCCCGAGTCCTCGAGTACTCTCTTTTGTACTTCTTTTATAAGTATGTATATATCTGCAGCCGTGGCCTGTCCCTTGTTGATGACAAAGCCGCAGTGCTTCTCAGAGACTGCTGCATCTCCCACGCTAAATCCCCTAAGACCCGCATCCTCTATGAGTTTGCCGGCAAAGTAGCCTTCAGGTCTCTTGAATGTTGAGCCTGCGCTTGGATACTCAAGGGGCTGTTTTTCTTTTCTCTTAAGTGCCAACTCCGTCATAAGGTCTGTTATCTCTTTTTCATCACCCTTTTTTAACTGCAAAAGAGCTGACAGAACAACGTAGCCTTCTCTCTTTAATGCACTGGTCCTGTAGCCAAAATCGCAGGTTTCTGCCGGCAGCTCTTTTACCTCTCCGGCAGGAGTAATGGCTCTTACAGACACTGTGATCTGCTTCATCTCTCCGCCGTAAGCTCCGGCGTTCATGATCATTGCTCCGCCTATGGTTCCGGGAATTCCGGCAGCAAACTCAAAGCCTGCAAGTGCGTTTTCTTTGGCAAAAGAGGCTATCCTGGAATTTAGTGCACCGGCCTGTGCGCGGATGGCTGTATCGCCCTCAAGGCTTATCTCCGAGAGGTTCTCAAGACTTATGACAGCGCCGTCATAGCCCTTGTCGGAAACCAGGAGATTGCTGCCGTTGCCAAGGAGCATAAAGGGTGCCGATTTGTCTTTTAACAGGGCGATAGCCTTTATGAGCTCTTCCTCGGACTGTGGGCGCAAAAATAAGGTGGCAGGCCCACCACATCGAAATGTAGTGTGCCTGCTCATGGGTTCATTTATTAATGTATTTTCTTTTGAAACAATCTGACTTAAAGCTTCTATTACTTCTGTGTTCACTATATGTCCTCAACAAGATCAATCGATAACGAGCTTGGCTGCTCCGAATACACCTGCGTCATTTCCAAGCTTGGCAAGTGCGAACTTGGCGTCTGCACAGCCCGGGAATACGTACTTCTTGAAGCTTGGCATAAGGAGGTCAAAGAGCATGTCGCCGGCCTTTGAAACGCCGCCGCCGAGAACGATGATCTCAGGGTTTGTAACTGAAGCAACTGCTGCGATACCCTTTCCGAGGTAGTAGCCGTACTGCTCAGCAGCCTTCTTGGCAAGAGCGTCGCCTGACTTGGCTGCATCGAAGATGTCTCTGCACTCGAAGTCTTTGCCGCGAAGAACGCTGTCTTCTGTAGTGGAAGCAAGGAGTCTCTTGGCAAGTCTTACTGCACCTGTTGCGCTGGCATACATCTCAAAGCATCCGTGATTTCCGCATCCGCAGGTCTCGGGCTCATCATCAACAAGATGAAGGTGTCCGATCTCTCCGCCTGATCCCTTGGCACCGTTTAAGATCTTGCCGTCAACGATGATTCCGCCGCCGACACCGGTTCCGAGAGTAACAAGGAGCATGTTGGGATAGCCCTGTCCGCCGCCCTTCCAGGCTTCGCCGAGAGCTGCAACGTTAGCATCGTTACCTGCCTTAACAGGGAGTTTGAGCTTTGAGTGAAGCTCGTTTACAACATTTACCTTCTCCCATCCGAGGTTAACTGCCTGATGGCACATACCATCTGAATTAACTGCGCCGGGTACGCCGACACCTGCACCTACAACCTGTGTGTCCTCGATGTTCTTCTCTTTCATCTTGGCTCTGATGGACTCTGCGATATCGGGAATGATATTGATTCCATGGTCCTCTGTTCTTGTGGGGATCTCCCAGAAATCCACCTTCTCACCGGTCTCTGTAAGGAGTCCGATCTTAACTGTTGTTCCTCCAACGTCTGCGCCAAATACGTATCTTGCCATTTTTATTCCTCCGATTTTTTAATAGGGTTTATCATTCGTCGTCGTCGTCATCCTCTGACCTTCTTCTGGCCAGGGAGTTCTGTACTCTGTTGTAAAGCTCCTGAGCTGCGTTGTAACCCATTGCCTTCTGTCTGTGGTTAACCGCTGCTGACTCACAGATGACAGCCAGGTTTCTGCCGGGACGGATAGGGATCCTGTGGCAGACAACCTTGTTTCCGAGGTACTCTGTGTACTCCTCTTCAAGGCCGAGTCTGTCGTACTCTTTGTCTTTATCCCAGTCCTCAAGCTTGATCACAAGGTCGATGTTCTGGGTCTCCTTTACACTTGATACACCGTAAAGGGTCTTTACATCAATGATTCCGACACCGCGCATCTCGATGAAGTGCTTGGTGATGTCGGGAGCTGAGCCGATGAGGGTCTCTTCACTTACTCTTCTGATCTCGACAACGTCATCGGATACAAGACGATGTCCTCTCTTAATCAGCTCGATGGCTGTCTCGGACTTACCGATTCCGCTCTCACCTGTGATAAGAACGCCGACGCCAAAGACATCCACCAAAACGCCATGGATTGAAATGCATGGAGCAAGCTTAACATTGAGCCATCTGATGATCTCTGCCATGAATGCAGATGTTGATTTCTTGGTAATAAGTACCGGTACTCTCTCTTCAAGAGCTATCTTTACAAAAAGAGGATCCGGAGCAAGCTCTCTACAGAAAACTACTGCCGGGATGTCAAAGGATAAGAACTCCCTGTACATCTTCTCCTTGTCTTTCTCAGGAAAATTCTCCATATAGGTGTACTCAACGAAACCAATTACCTGAAGTCTTGTGGCTTCGAAGTGCTCGAAATATCCTGCCAGCTGCAGCGCCGGTCTGTTGATATCCGGCTGAGTGATCCTGATCTTCTTGGCATCGATCTCAGGTGTCAGGTTCTCGAGCTTCATTTTTTCAATGATGGTTTTAAGACTTACACTCGACATGCTATCCTCCTAGCAATATTATTGATAATCTGTGAGTTATTATATATTAATCACACGGAATTTGCATCCTTTTGTAATGAGTCAATCTGAAACGTCCCCGGTGACTCAAAGGAGTCAAAGAGAACCGTCCCCGGTGACTCCTTCGGTGTGGAAGAAGTCGTAGATCTGCTGGGCGGTACTGAGAGGGATCTCGGGTACGGCGCTGAGGTCTTCCACTGAAGCCTGTCGGATATCCTCGATAGATTTGAAGGCCTTCATGAGGGCCTTGCGCCTTGCAGGACCGATGCCCGGGATGTCGTCTAAAGAGCTCTTGACCTGGGCCTTGCTGCGAAGGGATCTGTGATACTCGATGGCGAAACGGTGAGCTTCGTCCTGGATCCTGGTGATGAGCTTAAATCCTTCGGATCTGGTGTCGATGGGAAGCTCTACATTATTATAGTAGAGACCCCTTGTCCTGTGGTTGTCATCCTTGACCATTCCGCAGACGGGAATGGTGATGCCAAGCTCCTCAAGGACCTGAAGACAGATGTTGACCTGTCCGCGTCCGCCGTCCATAAGGATAAGATCCGGAAACTTGGTAAAGCTTCCGTACTGAGCGTCAATGTCCCTGACCTCCAGGTCGTGGCGCTCCTCTATTCCGTGAAGGAGTCTTCTGGTCAGAACCTCCTTCATGCATGCATAATCATCAGGACCTGCAACGGTCTTGATCCTGAACTTACGATAATCACTCTTCTTGGGCTTGCCCTTTTCATAGACAACCATGGAACCTACATTGGCAAAACCACTGATATTGGAAATATCGTAGGCCTCCATCCTGGTCAGCCCCTTGATGCCGAGCAGACTCTCAATCTCCTTGACCGCGCCGATGGTCCTGCCTTCCTCGCGCTTGATCCTCTCCTTGTCCTTGGAGAGAACCAGCTCTGCGTTCTGGGCAGCGAGCTCCATGAGCTTCTCCTTCTGACCGCGCTCAGGCACGGTAATATACACACGGCTTCCCTTTCTCTGGGTCAGCCACTTCTCGATGATGTCCATGTCCTCGATCTCATCGGGAAGCAAAAGCTGCCTCGGAATAAACGGAGTTCCGGCATAGAACTGCTTGACGAAATTTCCAAGAATCTCCTCCTTGGGCGTATCCGAAACATGCGTCATGTAGAAGTGCTCGCGCCCTATAAGCCTTCCATCCCTGACAAAGAACACCTGAACAACGGCGTCTTTATCATCCGCCGCAATCGCTACTATATCTTTATCCTCCATGGAGGAATCAGTCATCTTCTGCTTCTGGGCCACCACCTTTACCGAGGCGATAAGGTCCCTGTATCTTGCTGCATTCTCGAAATCAAGCTCCTCGGAAGCAGCCTCCATCTTCTCCTGAAGATCCTTCAGGATCACAGAATAATTGCCATTAAGGAAGTCCAGCGCCTTGTCGATCCTCTCGCGATACTCTTCCTTGGTCACATGCCCGTTGCAAGGTCCGCAGCACTGCTTCATATGATAATTAAGACAAGGTCTCTCAAGCCCTATGTCCCTCGGCAGTACGCGATTGCAGGTCCTGAGCCCATACAGCTTATTTATCAGTTCAATCGTATCCTTGACCGCCGCAGCACTGGTAAAAGGCCCGAAGTACCTTGACTTGTCCTTCTTCATGAGGCGGGAAAAGAGAATTCGCGGATAATCTTCTGCAACGGTCACCTTTATATAAGGATAAGTCTTGTCATCCTTAAGAAGCGTATTGTACCTCGGACAATGCTCCTTAATAAGGTTGTTCTCCAGAACCAGAGCCTCGAGCTCCGAGTCCGTAACAATATATTCAAACCTCGCGATCTGCTTAACCATGCGGTCGATCTGAGGTCCGCGTCCAATATTTGCACGAAAATAAGACCTGACACGGTTGTGCAGGTTTATGGCTTTTCCGACATACATGATGGTATCGTTCTCATCACGCATGATATAAACTCCCGGGTTCTTCGGGAGCTTTTTTAACTCTTCCTGAATATCAAAGTTTCCCATATCCAACTAAATAATAACATAAACACGCCATTAAGGCACCGACGAAGTGTGAGGAAGTCGGTGCCTTAATGATTTGTTAAAGAGGAAAAAAAGGATACTATTAGAGGGTGAGGCCTGTTGGCATCAAAGATTATCCTGCAGATATCTCAAAAGAGCTGCTTCTGCCCTTTCTTCGTCCTCGCCGTCGCAGGTGATGGTGATAGTCTCTCCGCATTTAATGCCAAGAGACATAACGCCAAACAGATGCTTAAGGTCAACGCTGCTGCCGTTCCCCTGCGCTGTAATGCTGCAGTTAAACGTGCCGGCGAGTTTTATGAGACCTCCTGCCGGAAGTGCATGGATCCCCTCGGGGTCTTTTACAGTATAATCAAATACCTTCATATAAAGCCTCCTGCATGCACATCCGATCCGGGATGCCATAAATCACGTTACTAAAAAATTAAATCTCTACTCCAAAGTGATCGAAAAGAATCTTTTCAGCTTCAGGATTCCAAAGTCCCTGGTGAGCCTTGCAGCTCTCATTAAGCTTTGCAAAGAGAGGATCGCTCTCCCCAAGCTTCTCAAAATCATCAATTGCTGTAAGAGGCATATCGATCTGAGTATAGATCAGCTTCTTACCTCCGGGAATTCCGGGCAGATTGCAGGTAGTCTCTGCTGCTGCGTCAAGTCCTCCGATATGAGTAACCATAACTGAAGGATTGATATCTCCCTTGGCAGCAAGCTGAAGAGCCTCTAAGAGGTCATCATTGTTTCCGCCTGTTGTACCCAGAATATGAGTGCTTGTATAGTGAGCATTATAAAGGTTGATGTCAGCCTTGAACTGGTTGTCTGTAGGACCTGCAAAGAAGTTCATGCAGCCATCAAACGCCATAAGTCTGTCGCCCATCTCAGCAACGCTTCTTACAGGAACATAAACGAATACGTCGTCATATCCGTGTCCCTCTGTGATGTCCATAAGCTTCTGCTCAGCATCATCACCTGACGCATTAAAGTATATAAGCTCGATGCCTTTCTCTTTTGCAAACTCAGGGCTGATAACCTGTGCTGCCCTTGCAAGCTTGGCATCATCAAGATCTGTTACTACGATTCTCTTAGGTTTGTTCTCGAAACGAAGGCCATAGCTTACAGCGCCCAGACCCATAGGTCCGCAGCCACCCATGATAAGGATGTTTCCGCCCTCTTTGGTTCCCATAGCGTGGTTGTAATTCTGCTTGTTGGTGTGGTAGTTTGCATGATATCCACCGATAATGCAGCTCATAGGCTCTCCGAGAGATGCCTGGTAGAAGCTCTCGCCGTTGTATGGAAGAAGCGCATCCAGCTCCATTACTTCGTGAGGCATGATGCAGTAAGTAGCATCTCCGCCACAGAAACGATATGAATATCCGGGAGAATCAAGCTTGCCCTGGTAGTTAAGTGCAGGCTGAAGTGCCCACTTATCGCCTACCTTGTACTTGTCCTTCCACTTATCGCCAACTTCAACGATAACACCTGAGCACTCATGTCCTGTGATAATAGGATTTACATCGATATCCTGAGGTGCTCTCTTATGCTTCTTGCCCTGCTTGGCAAGCTTATATGTTGACATGCAGATGCTGTCACTGATTACCTTAACAAGTATCTCATCGTCTTTGATCTCGGGGAGCTCGAACTCCTCAAGTCTAAGATCCATTTCTCCGTACATTCTAACTGCTCTGGTTTTCATTATTCCTCTCCTTCAAAAAGCTCACTGATTTCCTGTTCACTCATGGTCAAAACCTTCTCAACACCTGCCCTGTCGCAGAATGTCATTGCGATCTTCTGAAGCACATCAAGGTGCTCATCTCCAACCGCCGCAATCCCGATAACAACCTTAACCTTCTCGGGAGCGCCCCAGTCCTGGCCCTCAGGAAATGTCATAAGTACAAGTCCTGTCTTTAAAATATGTTTCTTAGCTTCCTCAATACCATGAGGTATTGCTACCTCATTCCCAATATATGTATTAAACACCTTCTCTTTATCCAGCATTGCCTGAGTATAATACTCATTTGTATACCCCTGTGATGCAAAGATATCTCCGATTCTTCTTATGATATCTTCCTTTTCACCGCTTGCCTGATTTATAAAGATATTCTTAGTTTCCAGTATCATGTGTACCTCCGGTTTAAAACGCGCCTAACTGTTCACTAAAATAGGCCCTTAGTATCTCCTGTAGCTTGTCCTGAATGCCTTCTTCATCTCCCCCTTTGAGAACCGCAAGAAACTTCTCGTCCTCAATGATGGCTCCGGACACCCGTCCAAGCATCTCAGCATTCTGCTGCCTGTGCTCATCTATCGGCATTGTCATGCAGAGCACTGCCTTAATGCCATTTAGCTTTGGATCTGTAAAAGAGCTTTCTCCTCCCAGTCCCGCTGTTATTATCTGACACTCTTTTACCGCCTTTGACCTGCAGTGGAAAAGAGCTATCCCAATCTCCGGAAAGAGCTGGCTCATAACCTGTTCTCTTGCGATGATGTCCGCCGCAAGTACCGCTGCTGCCCTTGGTGTGTCAGTAATATCTGTAGCCAAAAGTTTGATCAGTGATTCAAGGGTCGTATCTTTTGAAACTATCAGGTGATGATACCTTCTGATAACACCTTTCACCCTTGTAATAACGTTGTTGATCTCATCAAGCTGCCTTGTGAAGTCATTGTTTTCCTGCCTTGCCGGCATTGATGCATATTCGTCTATCTTAACGCTGATCTGCAAAACATCTCTGTTTGTGATCAGGGGACTAACCTGGCAATAGTCAACGCCCAGGTCATCCACATTTATACTTGATATAAAAAAGTCTGTTCTGGATACGGTATGCTGTGTGATCTCATCCACACCGTATGCCTTTAGCACGATGTCCCAGTCCGAGAAGTGACTCTTTAGCTTGGCCATCATCAGCTGCGCTACCCCAAATCCGCTGGCACAGATGACACCTATTGTTACCGTGCGCTTCTTGCGCTTTCTTGAGTCGATCCTCTCTTTTGCTGCTCCAAAGTGCATTGCGAGGTAGCCGATCTCGGCCTCGTTAGCAACAAGACCTGTCTTTTCCCCAATTACCTCTGCTGCCTTTTCGCATTTTTCAAACACCTCCGGATACTCCTGCTTTATCTGCAAAAGCAGCGGATTGCTGATGGTCATGTCGTTCTTCATCCTGTAAAGAGCCGGCTCAAGATGTACCATAAGGCCTCTGATGAAGTCATCATCAACCTTAAGTTCCCTTGCCAGTTCCGGATCAAAGACATCTATCATGCCATCGATTATTACCATAAGTTCATCGGTATTAATGCCGCTCTCGCCGATGGTTTCGCTGGTGTAATTAAGTTTTGCTCCGTTTATATGAAGCAGTATGTTGTTAACTTCCGATTCCGGAATCTCAATGGAGAACTCATTCTCAAGTGCCGTTGCGATATTCTTGGCGATGTCATACCCCTTGTCAAATCTTGCATCGTAGGTCTGCTCATCCACAAGCTCGCCCTGGCTTATTCTCTCAACAGCAACTGCAAGGTGGACCAAAAGTCCCACAAATGCATCGTTGGTCAAAAGATTCAGATACGGCTCTTCAAGTTTTTCCAAAACCGATTCCACTTCAGAGAGTATCTCTTCATTCATAAGAAGATAGATATTATCTCCCTCTGCAATGACTTTTTTGCTCTTCATGTTCTCAGTGACGTAGCGCTGCATCGCTATTCGATAGCTCTTTTCACTTCCTGAGAGCATGATCCCGTAGCCGGGTTTTCTTATGATATCCAGGTGGCACTCGCTTGCCCATTCACTGATGGCTTCAAGGTCCGTGCTGATGGTAGCTTCGCTCACTCCGAACATATCGCTGTAGTAAAAGAGCTTTTGAGGCTCGCGATTTCTAAGAAGTTCAAGCTTAAGCAGATTCCTTCTCTGATCCTTGTCGGATATCACCTGTTCTTTGCGGGCTTTTACGATCTTTAGAAGCTCGGCCTTTTTGCTTTCGTCGCCGACTATCAAAGATCCTTCGCCCTTTTTTCTTACAAGGGTCAGATCATAGCTCTTTAAAATACTCGAGATGTAATCCGCTTCCCTTAAAATAGTGCGCTTGCTTACACCCAGAGCATCAGCGACTTCCGAATCTGTCGCCGACTGCTCTGCTTCCAACAAATATATTAAGATTTGTCTAATGCGAGGTGTAAGTTCCATTTAGTCTCCGTCTTATGCTCTGAGTTCCTCAGCGAGCTGATCATACTCAGGAGCAGACATGAAGTTGCTGATTGTTATCAGTCTTGCGTTAGGAGCGCTCTTCTTTGCTCTTGCTGCAAGATCCTGATGAGTTACTACTATCTGAGTTCCCTCAGGAATCTCAGAAACTGAAGCATGTGTTACTTCAATATCTCTTCTTCCGACATCAGCGAGTTTCTTTCTGAGTACTGTTGCACCCATTGCTGATGATCCCATTCCTGCATCGCAGGCAAATACGATGTGCTTAACATCTGCTGCTGCAGTGTTTACAAGTGTGTCAGCTACTGTCTGTACTTCGCTTGCTGCAACACCCTTTGACTCAGCCTTCATCTCTTTCATCTGGTTTGTTGACTCCTCAAGAGACTGCTTTGCATTTGAAAGCTTGATGATAGGAGCTGCGATAACAAATGAAACAGCTGCTGCAACTACTACTGAGAGAAGAACCATGAAGGTTGATCCCTTAGGTGCCATTCCAACATAAGCAAAGATTGATCCGGGTGATGGAGGTCCTGCAAGACCAAGCTTAAATGCTGTGTTGAAGATCATGGCTGCTACTGATCCACCGATTGTAGCAAGGAGAAGAAGTGGATTCATAAGTACATATGGGAAGTAGATCTCGTGGATACCACCAAGGAGATGAACTATAAGTGCTCCGGGAGCTGAATCCTTTGTTACCTTATCCTTAGCAAAGAGCCAGTAAGCTACAAGTACGCCTGTACCTGCACCGGGGTTTGTCTCGATCATGTAGAAGATTGACTTTCCGGCCTGGCTAACCTGCTCTGCTCCAAGAGGAGTGAAGATACCGTGGTTAATAGCGTTGTTAAGGAAAAGAACCTTAGCAGGCTCAACAAATATTGAAACAAGAGGCAGAATGCTGTGGCTTACAAGGAAGTCTACACCACCGTTAAGAACTGCAAGTACTCCGCCCATGAAAGGTCCGATTACATAGAATCCAACGATTGCAAGTAAAAGACCAAGGATTCCGATTGAGAAGTTGTTGACAAGCATCTCAAATCCTGAAGGGATCTTACCCTCGATTGCCTTGTCGAACTTCTTGATAACCCATCCGGCAAGAGGTCCGGCGATCATTGCGCCCATGAACATAACGTAATCTGTTCCGCAGATAACACCGACTGCCATGATGGCACCCATAACTGCTCCCCTTTGTCCTCCGACCATCTTACCACCCTGATAAGCTATAAGCAGAGGCAGTACATATTTGATCATCGGGTCAACCATTGAACTGAGCTGTTCATTAGGAAGCCAACCGGTTGCTATAAATAATGCGGTCAAAAGACCCCAAGCAATAAACGCGCCGATATTCGGCATGACCATTCCACTTAGGAAACGGCCGAAGCTTTGTATTTTTTCTTTCATTTGGATTTCCCCTTCCAACCTATGCGATAGGTACGTCCCGACACGTCTGCCGGTATTTCAAGTGTATAATCCGAACGCATTCGTTTGTTGTAAGGTCATTATATTTGTACGCAATTTAATTTTCAATTCATACATCTTTAACTTTGTCACGTGGAGAAAGTGACAAGTCCTTAAGAGTCAAAAAATGCGCGGTGTACAGTGCACCGCGCATTATTTATTTATCCAGTATTTTCTCGAATTCCTTCTCGGGCATCGGCTTGTAGAAATAATAGCCCTGAATAAAATCACAGTCATAGTCCCTTAGGAACTTCAGCTGCTCTTCAGTTTCAACGCCCTCGGCCGTAACCTTGGCGCCTATCATGTGGGCGAGTCCTATGGTTGTAATGATAATGGACTCCGCCTTATCGTTGATTCCAATCTTACGGATAAATCCCAGATCCAGCTTAATGATGTCAAAGCTGAAGTTCTCCAGCATTGAGAGAGAACTCATTCCGCTTCCGTAGTCATCAAGAAGGATCTTTATGCCCTGCTTCTGCATCTTGTTAAGATAGTCCATTGCCTTTGCTTCAAGATCCGCATAAGCCGATTCCGTAACCTCGAACCTTACCATGGTAGGGTCGAGCTCCATGGCATTTATCCTGTCAAAGATACTCTCGATAAAAGCGGTATCGTAGAAATCCACTCTTGAGAGATTCATGGCGCAGGGGACAATCCTTTGCTTGTTGCCCGTGCGTCTTGCTATGAACTCCATGCCCCGTTTAATAATAAAGTTATCCAGAGACGGGATCTTACCCTCGGCTTCAATGACAGGAATGAAATCGCCGGGAGAAACCATACCCATATCTTTGTGCCGCCATCTGATAAGCATCTCGGCACTGACAATCTCGCCGGTCTTGGCATCAACTATAGGCTGGTAATACGGCTCGAATTCGTTTTCATCAAGCGCTCTCTCAAAATCCGCCAGAAGGAATCGCTGCTTAACATAGTTCTCCTTCATAACGTCATCATAGTAAGCGTAAAGAGGATTTCCTTTTCCTGTCTTAATATTCTTCTCGGCAAGCTTGGCCCCTGCAAGGAGCTGTCCTATCTCAGCACCGGAATGTTTTATGGAATAGATTCCACATCTTATCTCATAGTTGAATTCCTTGTTTTCAACTTTGAAGGTCTGGCTGCACACTGCCTTAAGCCTCTTGTCTTTTAAGTTTTCATCAGCAGTTATCAGCGCAAAGTGATCACTTTCAAGACGCCCCAAAAGCACAGGCTTTAAGTACTTCCTCAGCGCATCCCTGGTCTGGAAGATGACCATATCTCCGCTGTTGTCGCCAAAGAGCTCGTTTACCGCCTTAAAGCCCTTAACATTGGTATAGACAAGGGAGTAATCTCCCTGATCGGAAAACTCGGATATAAAGAGCCTTGCCCTGTCCATAAATCCTGATCTTGTATATTCTTCTGTCAAAAGGTCATGATCCAATGTAGTCGTAATATCAAAGTACACAAACAGCAGCCAGTCGGGATATCCGGGAACCTTTCTCACCCTGATATTCTTGGCCCTTCTTCCCCTTGGGGACTCAACATTTATGGTTCTGACAAAATTGCCCTTCTCTTCAATCTCGCGGAAGATCTCTTTTAACTTCATTCCCTTAAGGAAGTTTTCACGTTCTTCCTCGACAACCTTCTGTGAGAGTTTGAAACAAACATCACTGTATTTGAGCTTGGTACTCTCAAATACTTCCCATAGCGTCTCGCACAGATAATAAACCTCGCAGTTCTCGTTCTTCATGTTTACTGTTACAACCATGTCGAAACCGTCTGCAAGAATAGCCTTTATAACAGGCTGCTCGTAAATGCCCATGTAAGGAATGACAGGCCCTTCTTTAAGCGTGCTTCTGACGCCGTCCTCTATAACTTCACCGGTACCTTTAAATCTTGTTCTGCCATTTTTCACCTTGAAATAACTTCCGTCGGTGATCATATAGAATCTGCTTCCAAAACTGTCAGGCAGCACAATATCATTGATGACATCCATGCCATCAATCTTCATGGTTTTTATGTAATCTGCGTGGGGTATTATCTCAATATTGGTAAGATCAAGTCCGTCTGAAAAGTGGACAAAGTTAGGATCCGCAGCTTCTCCCTCAAGCTCCGGCAAAAGATATACATTATAAGCCGCATTCATGGATCCCGAGCTAAGTCCTATAATAACGCCCTCGTAATCAAGGAGCGCCTGCTTAAGCCTGATTCTCTTCATGTATGCAAGCTGCGTAGGCACATGACCACCTGCCAGATATATTACGTTTGACCACGCAATAATATCCGACAGAGCATCGCCTGACTGTTCTCCCAGTATTTTTACTTCGCTTACCGGAAGCTCTTTAAACTCAAACGCATTGAGCAGTTGCTGCTTCTGGTGCTCATTCTCGGATACTGCCTTAGGGTCGCAGGGAATATAAAGGAGCCTTGCAGACTCCGGCCACTCACTCCTCATATCCTCAAAAAGGCCATAGCAGTCCTGTGGTGGAATCTTCTCTACAGATCCCATCTCCTGATAAGGAATGAAACTGCCGGTTAGATAAAGAACCATTTGCTCTTTCTCCTTTTAACCCAAGGCCATTTGCATATCGTATATAAATCTATTGTATCACGTTTTTGCATTCCCTGCCGAATATCAACGCACTATTTTTCAAATGATTTCCGCATATATTGATTAGTCTATGCACAATATTTAAGGAGACTCTATTTTTTTCATCACATATAATAAGCAAAATACTGAAAACAATTCTCGCAGTAGCAGGAGGTTACCATGAATATTTCACATAGAAAAGTAAACAAAGTTCTTGTTCTTACAGATAAAAACGGCGCACCGATTGCCAATAAGGAGGTACATATCCGGCAGACTAATCACAGCTTTTTATTCGGCTGCGGAGCCTTTGATTTTATCCCACACGTCATGAACGGTGATGACAGGACAAAAGAGATAACGGAGAGCTGGCTCGATATCTTTAATTACGGAACGCTTCCCTTTTACTGGGGTAATTACGAACCCGAGGAAGGTAAGCCAAATAAAGAAGTGCTCATGAATACTGCAAAATACCTTCAGGGTAAAAACGTCAAGGTCAAGGGCCACCCACTCTGTTGGCACACTGTATGCGCCGACTGGCTCATGAAATATGACAACGAGACCATACTTAAAAAGCAGCTTGAGAGAATCGAGCGTGAAGTCGTAGGTTTTAAGGGCGTTATTGACATGTGGGATGTCATCAACGAAGTTGTTATCATGCCCATTTTTGATAAGTACGACAACGCCATTACAAGAATCTGCAAGGAGAAGGGTCGAGTAGGACTTATCCGCGAAGTCTTTGAAAAGGCTCACGAGTGTAATCCCGAGGCGACTCTGCTCCTTAACGACTTCAACACATCCGTAGGCTACGAGATCCTCATTGACGGATGTCTCAATGCAGGTGTACCGATTAGCGCCATAGGAATCCAGTCCCACCAGCATCAGGGCTACTGGGGAAAAGAGAAACTGGAAGAAGTTCTGGATCGTTTCTCATCTTTTGGTCTTCCTATCCACTTCACGGAGAACACACTGATCTCAGGCGAGATCATGCCCGCACACATCGTTGATCTCAACGACTGGCAGGTAGATGAATGGCCAAGCACTCCGGAGGGCGAAGAGCGACAGGCAAGAGAAATCGAGGAAATGTACCGAATTCTCTTTTCACATCCTCTTGTTGAGGCTATTACAACCTGGGATTTCAAGGACGGCGCATGGCTCAATGCACCAAGTGGGTTCCTCAGAAAAGACCTCTCGAAGAAGCCATCTTATGAGATGCTTAAAAAACTCGTGAAAAACGAGTGGTGGACTGACACCACAGTAAAGACTGATGAAAACGGCCGTATAGACTTCTCAGGATTTATGGGTGAATACAAACTGACCGCCGGCGATATGTGCGCAGATGCGACACTCGCAGACGATCAGGAGATGGTTATCAAACTGGGATGATAGCACTAATTTATAGCTCTTCCATTATCAAGTTGTTGTTATAGAAAAGATGATTGTGTTCCCGTCTATCCATGCTGCACCGCCATAGTATCCAGGAATAATATCCTTACAAAAATCATATGAATATTTCCAGTTGCCCTCAGGCTTTTCAATACTCTCGAATGTAACATCGGGATCAACTTCTTTCCATTCATAAGATGAAGCATATTTCTCAGCAGCTTCATCGGACAGAATAATATATCCCTGGTACATGTAGTCTGTAGGTCCGGGGACTCTGTCATCTCCACTGCCTAATTTGATCTGCTCCCACTGAGTTTCAAGTGCTCCTTCTAATGAAGGAAACATCTTTGCTATTGCGTCCATGTTATTGCTTGGATTCTTTATTGCTTCTTCATTTTGGGTTTTATCTTGTATTGTTGTTATTAGGGTCCCTTCAAACTTATCAAATACAAACAATTTCATTCCAATCCAGCGGAATGCTAATTGTGCTTTGCGTTTAGCTGAAATCTTTCCTATTTCTTCCTCTTTGCCGGAATCAAGATTTCTTTCATAAACCGAGCCATTCCTATAAAGATATACCTTTTTATCAGTGTAACCAATGATTCGTTCACCGCTTGTTTCGAAGAGAACTTTACTCTTACCGCTTGTCACATCCAATGAGAACAGTAACTCTTTGCTGACATCTTCAATAGACAGTCCTCCAAGTCCAACTTCCATTAATCTGTGATTATTTTTATATACAGGAACTGCTGCAACACCATAAATTAATCCGGCATTATCTGTAATGTTTCCCCACTGGACGTATTTAAACTTTTCTCCGGAAATGCATTCAATCGGCAACTCTTTATCATCCACCTTATAGGTGAAGCTGTCTTCTCCAAAGACCTTTTTGAGTGTGACCACTGTACCATCCTGCATTGTATAGTACATACTTGAAACCGCGCCATATGCAGCGTTTAGCATGTTCTCCTCTACAGCATCAATTTCAGTCTTTGTAATTTCACAAGTATTCGGATCAAAAATATATTTGTCGGTATAGTTATCTGATACAATCACACTACCGTTTACATTTTCTATCAACATCTCATGTTCTGAATCAAATACCTGTCTTGTTTCTTCATCACCATTAAGATACATCAATGAATATTCGGGCACTTTCTCAGATCGTGTGAGCGCAAAAAGAATACCGTCCCCACACTCTACAGCATCATATATGTAACGATCATTTTCCGGCTGATAAACAACCGTGTCTGACGCAGTATTCACTTCCATCTTCACAATGGCTCCATATTTAAATTCATCTGCATTTTTTACAATTCTGTAAAACGATGAAGTCGCCAGATCATTGGGGCCTGTAGCCAACACTGATACTGTCCGATCTGAATCTGCGGATTCTGTGCAGCCTACAAGAAGCAATATAGTAGAAAACAGGGCTATTAAATTAATTAGTTTTCTGTTCATTGTGCATCCTTCCTCATTTCCATGACCTAATTTCTACTGCCCTTCTGCAGGTGGAACTATCTCATCTACGATTGTGTAATCAATATTGTATTCTTTGGCAAACTCCTCAGCATAGCTACCTTTAGTTGTAACGATTGATGCATTGCTAAATGTAGGCTGTGTCCCATCATCATAATGTCCATGTCCTATTGTTTTTACGCTATCTGGTATATAAACCGTGCCATGATTATAAAACCAAAAAGAAAAATCAGTTATTATTTCTACTGTAGATGGAATATATATCTGGACATCATCACACCCTTCTCCACAGTCATCAAAAGCTCCGCTAATAGATGTAACTCCATCCGGAATAATTATTATTTCTTTGTTGCCATAATATGCCTGCAAACTACCATCGGGATATATTGCAAACTCTCCCATTTCCTTCTCAAATGGATTAGCCCTGAACACGCTATACCCTAGCTTTACATTTGTCAAATCCGCCTTCAGTTCTTTTATTGAATTGAATCTAAATGCTTCATCTCCAATTTCTATTACACTACTGGGCAACTCCAAGTATTGCAGACTACAATTGGCAAAAGCGTCACTCCCAATCGTTTCCAAATCTCCAAAATAGGGAATATCCCTCAACATATCATCTCCTAGAAATGCACCATCTTCTATGATCGTCACATTCTCTCCACCAGTAACTTCTTTCAATAAATCAAACCCCCAAAAAGAAGCAACTCCTATTTTCTGAACTGTATTGGGTATGTGTACAGACTCTACTACAAGATGTCCTTTTCCTGCCAAGATTCCAACATTCCCTGTTTCAGTTACAGGTCTAAACATGCATCTGTTGGGTATTATGACATTTTTCTTTGAATAATCTACTGCTACTGCATATGTACCATGAACTTTAAAATACACTCCGGCAAACGGATTATATATTTTAATTGTCGTAATGAATGGGAGCAATAAGAATATCACAAATAATGTAATCACTATCAGTGGAATATATTTAAGTTTCTTTTTTATTGCTTGCATTAGTTGACCTCCATATTATTTAGTCCCAACTGTGATTAAAGCTATAATGTATATCATCCAGCCACTTTCCTGAAATACTGTGGATTATCCCATTTACAGAATATCTGCCAAATGTAAGCTCCGGATTGTACACCAGATACAAAATGGCAAATATAGAAATGCAAATCAAAACTCCTGATATCACATTATGCTCCTTTCAAGTTTTGATAGTAAGCCATCTGTAACAAAGTACACATTCTCTGCTTCCTCTTCAAGTGCATCATCTTTGCATTCCATAAGAAGTTTATCACCTTCGCGCACCCATTCGTTACCTTCGACGTGCATTCTATAAATCATGTCCTCTTCAGTAAGCCAGATTCCTTTTTCGTCAATTTTAGTTACTTCACATATATGAACTTTCGGCTTATTATCAGCTGTTCCCTTGTTGATAATAATTCTTTCATCAATAATCTCACCATGCTGATTCTGTAATGTCCTGGCGTATCCTGCATGAGAAATTGTAATCGCAAATAAAAATACCATAAGAATAAATATCTTTTTATTATTCGTTTTCATATACCTCATTTCCATCCAGTGTGAATGCATTTTCTTCACTTGTCCTACCTCTTCTTTAATAACAGTTCATCAACCCAAAATGTTGCAAATTTTAAAAAAGAGCATCTCCAATTGAGGAAATGCTCATTTTCTTATCATTCAACGGTATAATCCACACCTTTGAATAGCTGGGGATTCGGATCATCAACAAAGTTTATGTCGTTAACATATATCTCAACTGTTTCGTTTGTCCTTCTCAGTTCAACGTGAGACGTCTTTGTTTCATACACTATTCTTCCGTTAATCTGCTCAATAGGATCTCCATATAACTGCGCTGCAGCCTTATTCATAGGATTCAGCAGTTTCATCTGCTCATCTTTTGACTTCTCGCGAATGATTATATTAGCATCAGAGAAGCCAAAATCGCGTACATCAATAGAAAGCATCGTGTCATAATCGAAGATAGGATAGTAATAACCAACCTGCGAATCGCCCCTTGTTGCATCAGGCTCTTTTCCCATGGCCTTTTTAACATCATCCATACTATCTCCCCACTTGGAACCAAGGAAATCGTATTTCTTGCCATTTGCAGGAACTAAAGTATCAAGCACCTGAACCCATTCATCGACTTCGTACTTTGGAGCCGCTTCGGTCTGCTCCTGTTCTGCATTGTCTGTCGCAGTAGTCTCTGTCTGTGTAGTCTCTGCTACTACTTCCTGTTGTGGTTGTTCAACATTCTCTTCAACCTGAGCGGTTGTTGCTTCAATTTCCTCTAATCTTTCGGAAGCGCATGCAACGCTCATTATCATGGTCAAAATCAGCAGCGGAAACACTGCCACCCTTTTTAGTTTTGTCATCGTCTTATACTCCTTCAATTGCTCACATCTGGCTTTTCAGATACTCAACGATTTCTGAACGGCCATATTGTCTTGCATATTCACACGCATCACACTTATCAATACTTCCTACAGCATAGGAAGCACGATAATCTATGCCATTCTCGACCAAAAACTTAACCACATCCAGATGGCCGTTATACACTGCTGCGAAAAGAGGATTTCTTTCAGCTGTACTGATATCGGGTACCGCACCATTTTCCATCAAGAGTTTTAAAACGTCTAAATACCCTTTAAAGGATGTGATATTGATCGGCCCCCCTTCAACAACACCACAGCTCTTGTTCACATCAATTCCACGGCCAATCAGATATCTTACAATATCAAGTTGCCCAAATTCTGCAGCCACCTCAAGCCAGGTTCCAAAGGCTGTTTCGGCATTCAGTAATTCCTGATTGTCTTTTAATGCGTCTTTTAACGACTCTAGATCTCCTTGTTTAATTATCTGTCGTATCCTTTGTTTGTCCTCTTTACTAATCACATTAGCCTCCTATTGCTACTTTGTCCTTAAACTAGCATAGTTTCCCATTAGTTGCAAAACTTCAACAATCTCCTCATATGTTCCACCATCATCTCGCACCTTCCTCAAAGAATTTACAACTTTTTCTAATGCAGGATAAGCATGCTGACCTACTACACGGTTTGGCGCCCATACCAAATTCTCATGTCCAATAACAGGATCTAAACCATATTCTCTGAGGATGGCCTGTCCCTCTTCAACAAGTGCCTGCTGAGCTTCTCCATTACCATTCTTAAACAGGATATGATGGGCATGTGGATCATACATTCCCTCAGGAGCATCCCCAGCAAATGTCCTTAAATAGTCACCAAAATCAATGTTCTTCATTTCAGCTTCATATTCTGCTGATAATCCCAGTTCATTCATCTTAAGCCATTCATAAAACTTCCAAAGCCCTGCTCTTTCCAGATGGTGATCAGGTCTGTTGGTAAAGAGCTTTCGTATTTTGTTATTATCTCTACTGTTATGTCACTGATCTTTTCGTAGTTTTCCAACATTGCCACAAATTCCTAATTGTTCCTCATACATATCGGTTGTGTATTAAGATCATTGTTCGTACATGAAATCTCTAGTATAACTGCATTATTTTCTTCAATGTAATCTTCTAGAATAAAATTAGTAAACTATAAATAATCTTCTCTATGCAATTTGATAGCATTGATAAATTCCTCCCGTGATACTTCACGTGTTTCACAGACTGGATATTCTAACTCCTTGCCACTTTTTTTGTAATATGTGTATTTCAAATAAACTCTTACACATTCATCTACAGTTACTATTTTTAAACTAACATCCCTTCCATTTGTATACCATCCAGCATTCCTTACCGCTCCGAATGCACTGAGCACTATTTCATTAGTCTCCAGTGGCTCTTTCCTAGGATTGTCAAAACACGCTTCCCATAATTGCTGTTCAGGAAGAAACAAATCATTGTATTCAACCACAAACTTTAAATCATACCATTCGTTTATATCAGTATTATCAATTCTCCGATAGTAACATGAATAATGTCTTTTGAACTGTATATCAGTCTTCTCTAGGCAATGCGTAACTATTGACTTACCTTCGGTAGTATCACTAAGCCTATATATTTTTCCATTTACATTGACGTAAGACATCTCTGCTCCTTTTTAATTCTCTTCTAAGCCAAAACAAACCTTTTGGTGCTCGGCTCAAAATATGCAAACAGTGTCTCTTCATTTTGTATGCTAATAACAAAAATAGCGCCTTCTCTAATCTCTGCATCTTCGTACCAATACTCTGGAATCAAATAATATGGACTGGAAGCAAAGCCTGTAGTCCTTGGCGGAATATCACTGTTAGTTGGTATATAATCCGAAACAAATCTCATCCATAATAGTTCATTGGTAACAGACATTCTTTTTCCAAGAATGACTTTAATTCATCAATTTTCATGAACACTCACCTGCCTCTTTCCTCTTCAAGCCCTCTAGTTTCATTCATTTATTGCCATATTTAACCATTCATCTACTACATCCCAAAATCCGACGTTTTTTGCTGATTCTCCATCTTTAAAATACAAATACGCATTATTTGAATTATTATCTATTGCCACATAATCACCCATTCCATTGGAAAAATAACCTAAATAGCTTAATAGTTTACGCCTTCTTGATATCTGGACCACGCTATTTTCATTTGCGTCCAATCCATTTTTGTAACCGTATCTTCACCATTTTCCACATTATGCATTATCATCTCGAACTCATCAAAGCTTTCATTAGTAATTTGTGCTGTCCATAACGGACGATCTACTTCATGAAAACCATGCTCTTTTGCATATGTAGCATTACCAGTGAGTACTACCACATCGTTGCCTCTGACATCACTTACAAAAAAATCTAAACCATTTGAAAATGCCCGAAACGCAACTGTAAAACAACCATTTGTGTCTTTTAAGTTAACAGTTTTCTCGTAACAAATAATGCCGTCTCGACCGATGTCTGTTTTTCGGAATCCATCTACTGGAGTATAACGCCATATATCTGCTTTTTTTCCTCTTTTTTCGATATTGAATATTTCACCTTTATACTCTGTAAGCATTACTTTCCACCGTTGCTTTTTCAAATACATGTTCACTCATTTTAGTCGCCGCCTATTGCAATAACTATAATGATTCATCTCCTTTTATGGAACCCAATCGTTATTTGTAAAGACTAATACTCCAGGCTATCCTCATTTAACAAAAAATCAAATAAGCTCATTATTGTGATACCCTGTTCATTTCTCCAAATCTTTGTATTACCAGATACAACGATTATCTTCTTGAAAGAATCAGATATCTTTACAAGCGAAGCCTGCTCCTGATCCATCTTTTCTTTGTCTGGTAAAGCGAACGCAGCCTGTATATAATACCGTTTGCTTCCCTGGTTGGCCACAAAATCTACTTCTAATTGTTTTTTGGTTCTTTTTCCGTCCTCATTGGCTCTGATTTCCACAACACCGACATCAACATTATATCCACGATAGATAAGCTCATTGTAGATTATGTTTTCCATGATATGCGTCTCTTCATACTGTCTGAAATTCAGAAAGGCATTTCTTAATCCTATATCGGTGTAGTAATACTTAGATGGCGTACTAATATACTTTCTTCCTTTAATATCATAGCGTTCTGCTTTTTGGACTATAAAGCTCTCTTGGAGATACTTTAAGTAATTAGCTATAGTAGGCATGGAAATTCCCTTTCGCCCACTGCTGGTAAAGGTATCAGAAACTTTCTGCGGATTAGTAAGGGAGCCAATAGCGGAAGCTAGCAATTTCATCAGTTCTTCCATTCCACTTCCTTCATGGATATCATATCTTTCGCAAATATCACGTAAATATATTTCTCTATTTAATCGTTCCAGATAAGCCGCCTTGGATTGATCATCAGGCTCGACCAGCACGTGAGGGAGTCCACCATAATACGTATACTCCTGCCAGGCATCAAACTTGTCTTTTCCAGAAGCTGGCAGATATTCAGAAAAGGATAACGGGGCAATATGGATTTCATCTCCCCTTCCGCGGAACTCAGTCATTATATCTGACGAAAGAAATTTCGAGTTGCTTCCGGTAACGTAAACATCTACATTTTTCTTTCTGAGAAGTCCATTCAATACTCCATATAGTCTTATAGGTACATCAGGATTCTTCATTTCCTCTTTTGTTATTGCATACTGAGCTTCATCTATAAAAACATAATAGTTCTGATTACTGTCAACCAGTCTGTTCTTTATATAATCATTCAGCTTATGTGGATCGCGTAATTCAGAATATTCTTCATCATCCAATGGAACGGCGATAATATTTTCCTTTGATACGCCCTGCTCAAGAAGATAATTGTAGAATATCTCGAACAACAGATAAGACTTTCCACATCTCCTTATTCCAGTAATGACCTTAATCAGACCATTATTCATATGACTGATAAGTTTGTCCAAATATCGCTCTCTATCAATTACCATAAAGCATACCTCAATTTAGATTTTGGGTATATGTACCCTTTATCTAAAGTATAACGCCGGATGGCTCTGTTTTCAATTATCATTTTAGAATTTGGGTACATTTACCTTTTTTCTAAAATTGTATTTTTCGAAAACCATTATAAATGTCACTACAGGTGAATTTCCTATATTTGGATTTCTCATAAAAAAGCAGTTACAGAATACTCCATAACTGCTCTTTGTGACCTGTGTCATTCAACGGTATAGTTCACACCTTTAAATGCTTCCCTTGCCTCAGATATTGCTTATCACCTTTATATGCTTACGAAGCTCTGTGCAGATTCCATCAGGGTCTTCATACGCATATAGCGCATACTTATGTTCTTTGCCATCATACGTATAAAAACTTAGGATTCTGTTATTTACCACGTAACACTCTTTTACATCCTTAAATCTGATTGTGGATTTAAAAAAGAGAACCTTGCTGATCATCTCTGAATCTGATATCTGAATTGTCATGTGTTGAACAGCAAAAAAGAATATAAGGCAAAAGAAAGAGATCAGTATTATAAACACAGGTCCCGCAATCACAGGCTCCGGATAGGTATCTACCAGTATATAAATGGCTATTAAGATCATCAAAAGACATGATACATATTCAACTATATATATACCTCTCCTTCGTGTTTTAAAACTCTTCAATTCCATATAGCTTCTCCTATTCAGCCCTTTTCATTTATTGCTCTTTCTCTTTGAAGTGTACTTGTAAATGATTCAATAGCCTCTCAAAATTTGTGTTGGCATTAATACCAAATTCCACTTTGGTTTTATTGTCAAAATAAATAACAATGTTTTCGCTAGTTGTGCCGTTTCGTATGTACTGCGTATAACATTTCCATTTGGTAAGCTGGTCCCAAGTATATATGACTTCTTTTCTGAAAAGATGCTTGACCCTGAACTCCTTACGTTCAACGATCATATACATAACTGCTTCATCAAAGGCAGTATAAACACACATAATCATAATAATCATAAGGGCCAGGTATATTACAGATGCAGCCATCTTAGCTAAAGCCCCGGAAAAGTATTCATACATATCCCGGAAGAGAATTACCATAGCAACAACTACTGCTGCGCAGATAATTCCCCTCAAACAACTTATAATTTTATTTAGTTTATTCAATTCCACTTTAATCATAAATATATGCCCTTTTTCTCATACACATATTTGCTCAACTATAACACATTCTGTCAAACAAAATTGTTGCATTAATCCATCTCGCATGTTTTTGCAATTTCTAAAATCTGTTCCTTGGTATACTCAGGCAGCAGAATGTGATTTGCATCATACTTGGTTGCACCGTGCTCCATGACATATTTAATGAACTTATCATAATCGTAAATGCCGTCGAGAGTTCTTTTCTCCGAGAAGATAAAGAAACTGATCATACCCTTATCAGCCTTGAATGGCTGAGTGGGATTGTTGGCATCTATGAAACAATTGAAGTCCGTCGGGAATATGGACGTACACTCTTCTGTATATGTATAGCCTGCAAGTGTAGAGTTATCAACACTGTTGCGGTAAAAATGTGGCTTTGCGTAATACGCATCAATGTTTTGTTTCTCATGAAGTATTTCTGCGAAACGCTGAGCCTTTCCAGGCTGGCTCATCTCTTCGATCATCTCATCGTCTGCGAAAAACGGCCACTTGGCCAGGGTCAGGATCCATGAACCATACTCTTTACCCTGCTTTGCCCCTTCGATGATCTCTTTTGAAGAGAGCTCCATAAGGTGCGCCGGAATCTCGTCTGCAAAAGCTTCAAATGGTAAAACCTTTCCACTATCTTTGTCCCTTATTTCGCATTTTCCATACTGCCTCTTAATCTCAGCAAGAAGTTTGACGAAATCAGCAATCTCAGATGCTGTTGTTGGTATGTTATGACGTATCTCCACTTCACTTCCATAGTTGCTAAAGCTTATTCCGCGCCCAATATGCTGAGGGTTGTAAAGGATGCATGAGCCGTTCCTATCCTGATCCTCATCCAAAACATAAAAGTCGTTATACACACCATACTTAAACCCGCAGTTCTGGACTATTTCCTGAAGACTTATGGTCTTGTTTCCAAATAATCCTGTCTTTTTGATTCTTAATGTAAAAGCCATTGTTTCCTCCCTTATGTGTGTTTGCTCAGATTTATTTCATCAATTCTGTGTAGTACATGTCATTAGCAGTCAGCTTTTTAATCTTCTTTAGTGTGTCCAGCTCTTCCTCTTTTACTTCATAGAAGCTGTTTTCTTGGTTCTCCGCCAGCACCATTTGTGTCAACGCCTCCAATCAACCATCAATTGAAAAATACTGCAGTTCTTCAAACGCATCATCTATGTCCAATTCGGGATACATTTGTCCAATCATTTTTATAGTCTCGGTATACTTCTGTTTCCCACTACGTGCCATGATTGTGATTATATAATCCAGAACCTCTTCACTAAAGCATTCCTGTTTTTCCAAAATTAAATCGATATCAATCTTACTTGCAATATCACGATGAGAAACTCCCATGTATACTGCGTGAAACATTGACTCTAATACAATGTCATCTGTTTCAGTCAGACTCTCTTTCAAAATATTGTCACATATTTCTATTGCTTCATTGTCAGAGATGGCACCATATTCTAATACATCACCAAGATCATCGTAATTCACATTCATGTTTTAACTCCTTCCTAATTTGGTGTCTCAATTGATATATGGGTTGTGGCATTGTATTAATTCCTCCATGAACTCTTTTACCGCCTCAGTAACAAGTTCCAGATGATAGTCATAGCAATGATTATCTCCAGGAATCGTCACAAACTTGCAGTTCTTGTACTGCTTGGAAAACTTGACGGAAACCTCATACGGTACAGCTTCGTCCTGATCTCCGTGAACAATAAGTACAGGCTTTTGATATTTGTCCACAAAATCTTCAACCCTTATTGTCTGTGCGACTCTGGCGTAATTACCCTTGAGCTTTCTTCCGTCCCAGGCTTCCATTTCATCGGGAATGATCTCTGGATCGAATTTCAAGCCGAGAAGTTCGCCTTTTCTTGCGATTTCCGGAATCATAGCAGCCGGTGACAAAGGCATGATTGCCTTGATGATATCTCTTTCCATGGCTGCTGCAAGCATTATTGATAGACCGCCCTGTGAATGACCTACCATGTAAATGTCCGTAACAAAATCAAGTTTCCTTGCATAGTCAACAACAGCCAGTATATTTGTGAGCCACTTAAAGAGTGTATGATCCTCAAATTTACCATCGCTCTTTCCGTGCCCGTACATGTCTGCTCGAAGAGTCGCCACCCCAATCTCATTAAGAGTCTGTTGAACAGCAACAATATGTCTTTCCTCACTATGACCTGTAAAGCCATGAATTATGATGCCCAAAGGGCACTTTTCAGGGTTCCCCTTGGGCATATCCAAATACGAATTCAGTTTTATTCCATCACAATCAATATACATTCTCATTTACGACAACCCTTCCTTAAAACCGATGTTTATTGTTCCTCTTTAAAAGACTCGATATAGTTTTTCACTGCGGACCAGTTCGTTTTGCAGTTTCATTTTTTTCCTCCGGAACCAACGCTCTTACTTAACACTTAGCAGTTTTCCAGCATATACATATATGCTCCAGCATAATCAACACCAAGCTCATTAACATAATCAGAAGCTTTCTTCTCGTTCACCTTGACCCAGCAGTTAACCGGCAGTTTCTCGTTCATTATTGCAATATACATCTCAATTCTCAGAGCGCTATTGCTTGAAAGCTTATCAAGATTTCTCTCTATCTCTTCATCTGTGCAATGGTACTGCTCTCTGAAGAAATTTGTAAAACCTCTTCTCATAAACTCTTTCTCCGTCCATGGTATTGTTTTCATGTACTTAGAAAGCAGTTCCGACATTGATATTGCCCCTTTAAGAACGCCATCCTTTTCATCTTCGGTAATCTCCAGATCGCATGGAATAGGCATCATTTCTCCTGCCTCAAATCTGATGAAATATTTGGAATAGCGATATAGTAATTCGTACTGCCTATTGTCTTTGAAAATAATCTCCATAGGTCTAGAAACAAGCCCCCCTATCTCGTTCATTATCTTTTTATTCTGCCCAAATCCTCTTCAATCTCATGCTCCAGCATGCCAAAGGCTATATCCTCATCCATGCATCCCATTTCAAAACCGGTTCTTCCTCTGTCTTCAGTATGGTAAATAATCCATTCCTGAATCCTCTCGTCAAAGAACACCCCGTATACAAACTCTGTCTGTCCTCTGTAATCCTCATCGATCGCTATGTTCTGGCAAACTTTTTCTTCATATGATTTCTTCTGTGCAAGAAAATCCTCTCGTGACACGCGCTTAGGCCTGTCCTCATATGCTACCGAATTGTTCTGCTGCAGCAAAAGATCATAATACGCTTTTATTTCTATCTTCTTCAGATGTACGACTCTTCTGTAACCACAGGCTCTTACCAGCGGGTCGTAGTAGTAGCACTGACTGTAATTAAGCTTTCCTCTGATCCTGTCTATTGATCTGAAGGACCTGTAATCCCAAAGTTCAGGATCAAAGTTCTCACTCTTAAGTCCCTCAAGGAATTCACTGATATCAGATGCCATGGGTCTGCGCGTTCCATAACCACACTTAAGCAGTCCCACAGCTCCCAAGCTGTCCAGATAGACAACATCCCCCAATCCGGTAATCATTACAGGAGCCATGATATCCTCTTTTGGAAAAAGAGCTTTCACCTGATTCGAATACTCATCTGGATTTATCACTTTGAAAAAGCCATTCATAAAGCTTCCAAAGCCCTGCTCTTTCCATATGGTGAGAAGCTCTGATGGTAAGGCGCTTTCATATTTTGTTTTTATCTCTTCAGTTATATCGCTGAACTTTACATAGTTTTCTAGCATGATCTCAAATTCCTAACTTCTTCTTGATTCATTCCAAAATATTTATCTATTTCAGCTTGCCACATTTTTCTTAATCCATCTGTAATCTTGTCCGCTTTTCCTTTAGCAATCATCATCTGCTCTCTCTCTTCAATTGAAAGCATTGCTTCTTTTCTAATCCTCTCGCTTTTGCATTTTGAGATGAAAGAAGAGAAATCATCTGCCAAAAGCTCTTTTCTATCGGCATCATGATACATGAGCCAAATAGTTCCGTCCTTATAATTCAAACAAAAATAATCTCCAAACACATTACATGCAATAGGCAATAATCCATTTTCAAAAAGCGTTGTACCCGTTTCACTTTTTACTTGTTCTAATAAATCCCAATTTCTATCAGATACATCAACTCCGAAAAAGCCTCTCACATCACTTCTGTTTTTTCCGTGCCATTCTGTATTAGGAGTCTCGCCCCCATTATATCTTTCAATAAAACTTGCATATTCCTTTGGCAGTTCGATCCCCAACGTTTTTTCTATTCTTTTGATATCAATTTGGTCTATATCAGTTTTGAATTTTGAAATAAGCATGTTCACCTCAATGATATTAGCAATAAAAGTTTTATTTTTGATTTCATAATTCCCTAACTGTAACCTCGTAAATGTTTGACAGCTTGTTTTCTAAAGGAACCCTTGCGTAATACTGCTGGTCATTGTCGAGTTCAAAAGTTACTATTCTGGTAGGGATGTCTTTTCCCCAGTAATTCTTTACAAAATCCTTGTAATCGTTAAAGTCTTCTTTCCAGTCGATCTGAAGGATATAATCTTTTTCTGTTAGGAAGAAGACGATTAGTGTTCCCAGGATTGGGCCTCTGTTTTTTTCCTTTAGGTAATCATCAAGGTCAAAGTATATTTCACCAAGTTCATACTTGTCATAAAACTCTTCGTCTGAAAGCTTACCAAAATCTGCAATAAGTTCATTGACTTTAGCATGGAACTTAGGCGCAATGAATTTCTCAAATTCCGGAGCAAGCGGAATTCCAACAATGTACTCCTCTTCAACCTCTTCCTCAACAACAGGTGTAACAGGTTCGATATTTCCCTGTGCAACTACTCCGCTCTTGTAGTGGGCAAGATCATATGGATAGTTGGGATTATCTTTCAGCTCACTATCATCAATTTCAAAGAGCTTGGCAATGGCTGCTGCTTCATAGGACCAAAGACCATTATATGGTTCCCATGTTTCTGCAGCTTTTGGCCAGCCAAAATCAGCATGCCCCTTAAGGTACTCTTTTATAATGTACTCATTAAGCATGTCTTTCGCTTTATTCTTATCACTCTGAGCCACTTCACATATCTTGCCCGCGATAATATAAGGGTTTTCTCTGAGGTACTTGTCAGACTTAAATTCACGTTTGATTCCGTATGCGTTTAAAAGATAATCGATCAGTATATCGTTGTACTCGTCCTTGTCGAGCTTATCCACCAATACCTGAAGTTTTTCTTTTTCCATTTCCAAAAGAATTGCCTGAGATATCTGTCTTAAAACGCCTATATACCCACTCTGAGTGAACTCATTCTGAACTGTGTATTCGATTATCATACTGACAATGTCTTCATAGGGCATAACTACTTTGTCAGCAGAATATTGAACATCAAAAAGATTCCTCAAATCAACAGGTATATCCATTTTTTCAAGCTTGATTATATCCATGTTTTTATTTGGATAACGCTGAATACCCTGCTTCTCATCTTCAAGCAGTTGATCTATCTTCTCAATTGTGTAATTAATATTCTCTGGCAGAAGCTCTAGTTCTGCTTCCAAAAGTTCTATATCGCAACGTTTATCTCTCATAAACAGCCTCCTTATGGATTGTGCGTTCGATATTCTCCGTTTATATCACATTCGCATACCGGTATTCCTGGTCTGTATTCCCAAATCATTTTGCATAACTCATCAATACCTTCATCAAGCATGTTGAAAACAACAACCTGCTCAAGGCCGTTAATGTTCTGCAATATCTCAAGATCTTTCTTTGAAATATGAGTCCCATAGGATTGATAAATTGAGACAACAGAAGCATTAAAATGAATCCCTTCGTCACACAGCACTTCCGCGTTTTGTAATGTGTCCAGGTCCAAATATTCAAGCCGCTTTGTCTTTTCTCTTTTCAAATCATCACCAAGATCTATCGAATACGAATCAATGCCTTCGTTATAATATGTAAGTAGAACGTTCTTTACTTTGCTATTTCCCTCTACTACTTGAATGCATATCTTCTCATCTCCAAAATAATCTTTGTTGTTATCAACAAAACTATTATGGGCTACTATCAGTGAATTTAACTCGCTATATCCTTCTATGTTCGTACATGAAATCTCTAGTATAACTGCATTATTTTCTTCAATGTAATCTTCTAGCCTAATATTCTTTTTCCCATAAAGATCTATGGCTTCAATCCATTCTTCATATGGAGTATCTGCCATAAGTTTGTCGTCAAAAGGAATCGCACATCCGACAAAAATGAAAGCCACACAAGCAATGCTGGCCAATATTAATAATTTTAGTTTAGATTTCATGACTATCGATGTTATCATAAATTGCAGTTCCCACTTCCCTAACTGTAACCTCGTAAATGTTTGACAGCTTGTTTTCTACAGGAATCCTTGCGTAATATTGCTGATCATTGTCGAGTTCAAAAGTTACTATTCTGGTCGGGATGTCTTTTCCCCAGTAATTCTTTACATAATCCTTGTAATCGTTAAAGTCTTCTTTCCAGTCGATCTGAAGGATATATTCTTTTTCTGTTAAGTAGAAGACGATTAGCGTTCCCAGAATTTGCCCTCTGTTTTTTCTTTTAGATAGTGATCAAGGTCAAAGTATATTTCGCCGAGTTCATACTTGTCATAAAACTCTTCGTCTGAAAGCTGGCCAAAATCTGCAATAAGTTCGTTGACTTTGGCATGAAACTTAGGTGCAATAAACTGCTCAAATTCCGGGGCAAGTGGAATTCCGGCAATGTACTCTTCTTCAACCTCTTCCTCAACAACCGGTGTGACAGGTTCGATATTTCCCTGTGCAACTACTCCGCTCTTGTAATGGGCAAGATCATATGGATAGTTGGGATTATCTTTCAGCTCACTATCGTCAATTTTGAAAAGCTTAGCAATGGCTGCTGCTTCGTAGGACCAAAGGCCATTATATGGTTCCCATGTCTCTGCAGCTTTTGGCCAGCCCAAATCAGCATGTCCCTTAAGATACTCTTTTGTAATGTACTCATTAAGCATGTCTTTCGCTTTATTCTTATCACTCTGAGCCACTTCACATATCTTGCCCGCGATAATATAAGGGTTTTCTCTGAGGTACTTGTCAGACTTAAATTCACGTTTGATTCCGTATGCGTTTAAAAGATAATCGATCAGTATATCGTTGTACTCGTCCTTGTCGAGCTTATCCACCAATACCTGAAGTTTTTCTTTTTCCATTTCCAAAAGAATTGCCTGAGATATCTGTCTTAAAACGTTTATGTACCCACTCTGAGTGAACTCATTCTGAACTGTGTATTCGATTATCATACTGACAATGTCTTCATAAGGCATTACCACCTTGTCAGCTGAGTATTGCGCATCAAAAAGATCCCTTAAATGTACAGGTATACCCCTTTTTTCAAGCTCAATTATATCCATATTTTTCCTTGGATATCGCTGAATCCCATGCTTTTCATCTTCAAGCAACTCATCTATTTCCTTTATAGATTCTTCTACATTTGGCGGAAGATACTTTAACTCTGCCTCGAGTAATTTTATATTGCATCGTTTATTTCTCATTAAAACCTCCTTACGGCCACAAGGTTTTCACTAATCACTGCCTGACTTCTTTCATTGAAGGTAGTACTAAATGCAGGGTATTTCGCCTTCACCTGATCAGAAACTTTAAGGTATGCTGTTTTCTGCTCCTGTTGTTCACATCTTACTCTGCAGATACTCAACAATTTCCTTGCGGCCATATTGTCTGGCATACTCACAGGCATCACATTTATCTATACTTCCAACAGTATAGGATGCTTTATAATCTATGCCATTCTCAACCAAAAACTTAACAACATCTAAATGTCCGTTATATACAGCAGCGAAAAGAGGATTTTTTTCCGCAGTACTTACGTCAGGTACTGCACCATTTTCCATCAAGAGTTTTAAAACGTCTAAATGCCCATAAAAGGATGTGGTATTGATCGGTCCACCTTCAACAATACCACAGCTCTTGTTCACATCAATTCCACGGCCAATCAGATATCTTACAATATCAAGTTGTCCAAATTCTGCAGCCACCTCAAGCCAGGTCCCGAAAGCAGTCTCTGCGTTCAGCAATTCCTGATTGTCTTCCAAAGCATCTTTTAACGACTCTAAATCCCCTTGTTTGATTATCTGTCGTATCCTTTGTTTATCCTCTTTTGTAATCACGTCGGCCTCCTGTTATTTAATATAGGGCTAGGATATCTGATTTAATGCTTCTTTTTTCAATTCGTACTTTATCTATTTTGGCTGTCTCTTCCGGAGACAGATCTTTATATGTACCATCATAAAAATTATGGGTAAAACTTATCGGACAGCTATCATACAAGGATGGATCAGTTTCTTTTTTCATATGATCGTTTATCATTACATTATTCAAATGCTCAGATACAGCAATCACCTCAAAAAGATAACCATAGAGTGATACGTACATAGTGCATTTGTAAATATCATCAAATTCTTCGGCATTTAGTTGTGTCCGATACTTACATCTGCCCTTATAGCGAGTTTTTTTAGATTGTTTACATATTGGCACGTCTGTATGTATAACAACCTGCTTATTTCCTATTAAAGTTACATCATAGCAATTTCCTTCATACAGTCCTTCGTGATAAACGCCCCATCCGGAAAAAGTTGATTCTTTCGAAAATTCTTTTGCGTTATATTCTTCCACTATTACGCCGACGAGTCTTTCTGCTTCCTTCTGTCTCATGTCTTTGACATGATTTATCATGCAGTCAACGGACTCTTTAACTGCATCTTCTGCATCTTGGCTTTGCAGCCTCTTTTCCCCGAACACAGATTGAAGCTTGAAGAAATAGCTGTTATGTATTACCGGCTGTTTTTTCCACTCAACATTTGCGATTAGGTTTTCACCAAGGAAAATGTCAAAGCTTTTCATAAACAGTTCATGCTCATAGTTTGTATCACAGACACTTAAGCATTCATTACACAGGCAGATATATCCGCCTGATGCATCAATACTATATTGGTTATTGCATTTATTACAGGATATCAACATCTCTCTTCTCCAATTCATCATGTCCTCTGAATTTATTAAATTTTTATAAATAAATCGTATTATATTTGATTTATCCGCTTGTTGCAACACATAAAAAAAGGCCATGGAAAAAGTCCATGGCCTAAAATTATGTCTTAGTCTTTCTTGTCAAAGTCCTCAGGAACGCGGGAGAAAAGTCCCTGGTTCTGAGTGGGCTGAGGCACTTCCTGTTCTGAAGGCTCTTCTGCGACAGGGGTATCTGTATCTACTTCGCGGAAGTCCTGGACCTGTGGCTCGGAGGCCGGTGTCTGCTCTGGTTCACTTACTACGGAGTTCTCAACAGGCTGCTCGGGAGCAGGCTCTTCTTTCTTAGGCTTTTTAACAGGAACATCCTCACCAACCTTGGCTGATTCAGCTCTTATGGCGTAGATTCTTCCTTCCTTGGCCTTCTCCTGCTCTTCCTCTGTGGGTTCAGGAATGTTCTCAACCTCGCGGTAGATCTTCATGAACTCCTTACCTGTAATGGTCTCTTTCTCAATAAGGAACTGAGCAATCTTGTCCATTGCATCGAGGTGCTCGCTGATGATCTTCTTAGCCTTGGCGTAGCACTCTGCAAGAAGCTTCTGAACCTCGGCATCAACCTCAGCAGCTGTCTGATCGGAACAGTTAAGAACTCTGTTTCCGTCCAGGTATCTGTTCTGGATTGACTCAAGCTGCATAAGTCCGAACTTGTCGCTCATACCGAACATGGTGATCATGCTGCGCGCCATGCTGGTAGCTTTTTCTATATCGTTCTCAGCACCGGTAGTTACCGTGTTAAAGATAACTTCCTCTGCTGCTCGTCCGCCGAGGCTGACGATGATGTCATCTATGATCTCGTCCTTGGTCTGAAGGAATTTCTCGTCCTCAGGAACCTGCATTACATATCCGAGAGCTCCCATGGTTCTGGGCACAATGGTGATCTTCTGTACGGGTTCTGTGTTCTTTTGAACCGCGCTGATAAGCGCATGTCCAACCTCGTGATAAGATACGATCTTTCGCTCTGCCTTACTGAGGATTCGGTCCTTCTTCTCTTTTCCTACAAGAACCTGCTCAACGGCTTCCATAAGATCCTGCTGGCATACATACTCTCTGTGTGCCTTGACTGCATTGATGGCTGCCTCATTGATCATGTTGGCAAGGTCGGAACCTACTGCTCCGCTGGTTGCAAGTGCGATTGCCTTAAGATCAACGGTCTCATCCATCTTAACATCCTTGGAGTGAACCTTGAGGATCTCCTCACGTCCCTTAAGGTCAGGCTTATCAACGATGATTCGTCTGTCAAAACGTCCCGGACGCAAAAGAGCTTTATCCAGGATCTCAGGTCTGTTGGTAGCGCCAAGGATAAGTACACCCTTTGAAGAATCGAAACCATCCATCTCTGAAAGGAGCTGGTTAAGAGTCTGCTCTCTCTCCTCATTGCCTCCGCCGTACTTGCTGTCACGGCTCCTACCGATGGCATCGATCTCATCTATGAAAATGATACATGGTGCATTCTTACTTGCTTCGCTGAAAAGATCTCTAACCCTGCTGGCACCTACGCCGACATAGAGCTCGATGAAGTCCGAACCTGCCAGTGAGAAGAAAGGTACATGCGCTTCTCCGGCAACAGCCTTGGCAAGAAGTGTCTTACCTGTTCCGGGAGGGCCTACAAGCAGAGCGCCCTTGGGGAGCTTAGCTCCGATCTTGGCGTACTTACTTGGGTTATGGAGGAAATCTACGACTTCCACCAAAGACTCTTTTGCCTCATCCTCACCTGCTACATCCTTGAATGTAACTCCGGTCTCCTTCTGTACATAGACCTTGGCATTGCTCTTACCTACGCTAAGTGGTCCGCCGCCTCTGCCCATTCTCTTGAAGATGATGGAGAGAAGGAGCCACATAAGAAGAATCGGCGCTATATAATAAAGAAGAAACGTAAGTATTGCACCTGAGCTGTCGGGAACTTCGCTTGATACCTCAACTCCCGCATCCAGCATTCTCTGGGTAAGGACGCTGTCCTCTTCTGCCTTACCTGTGTAATAGGTTACTGTGGTATAGCCTGTGAGGGAATAGCCAAAGCCAAGCTGATCTTCTGCCTTGGTTTCCTTGGGATAGATGTTGATGCGATCTTCCTCGATCACGATCTTCTCTATCTCGCCGGCCTCTACCTTCTGAATGAATTCCGAATAGGTAACTTCACTGTTGGTGTTCTCTGAAAATGCTCTGAGAAAGTATGTCATGCAGAACATTGTTACCAATGCTGCTACAAGTAGCAGTATGAGGTTCTGCCTTCTCGGAGAATTGTTACCACCCCCTCCGAGAGGGTTGTTATTTCCATTTCTTTGATTTTGATTATTGTCCATATATTTTCCTACTTCCTTAAATGTCCGTTCATGCTATAATAAAAAGGATGTTTTAACTATAACATAGAATTATATCGTGTACAATCGATTAAATCAAGGGGAGGCGAAAATGGCAGTAAAATACATCTTTGTGACAGGTGGTGTTGTATCAGGTCTAGGGAAAGGAATCACTGCTGCGTCGCTGGGACGTCTTTTAAAGGCCCGCGGCTACAAAGTTACAATGCAGAAGTTTGATCCATATATTAATATTGACCCGGGTACAATGAACCCAGTACAGCACGGAGAGGTATTTGTTACAGAAGACGGAACTGAGACAGACCTCGACCTTGGTCATTACGAGAGATTCATCGACGAGAACCTGGACAAGAACTCAAATGTTACAACCGGTAAGATCTACTGGTCAGTTCTTCAGAAGGAGCGTCGCGGTGATTACGGCGGAAGGACCGTTCAGGTAATCCCTCACATCACCAATGAGATCAAGAGCAAGTTCTACCGCAACTTTACAGATGATGAGACACGTATCGCCATCATCGAGGTTGGAGGAACCGTGGGAGATATCGAGTCCCAGCCATTCCTTGAGGCCATCAGACAGTTCCAGCACGAGGTAGGACACGACAATGCAATGCTCATCCTTGTTTCTCTCATTCCTTACCTTCGCTGCTCACAGGAGATCAAGACCAAGCCCACACAGTCAGCTGTTAAGACTATGCAGGGAATGGGACTTCAGCCCGACGTTATCGTCTGCAGAAGTGAGCTGGAGCTGGATATCGAGACCAAGGAGAAGATAGCTCTTTTCTGTAATGTTCCATCAAGCCATGTTCTCAATAACCTTGACCTTGAATACTTATATGAAGCACCACTTGCCATGGAAAAAGAGCATCTGGCTCAGGTTGCATGTGAGTGCTTAAACCTTGAATGTCCCGAGCCCGACCTTACAGACTGGAAGGCAATGGTTGACACTCTCTACTCCCTTAAGCACGAGACAAGGGTTGCCCTTGTTGGTAAATATACTCAGCTCCACGACGCTTACATCAGCGTTGTTGAGGCACTTAAGCACGGCGGTATTTCCAATCAGACAGCAGTTGACATCAAGTGGGTTGACTCAGAGGAAGTTACCGAGGACAATGTTGCAGAAATCCTCTCAGATGTTGACGGACTTATCGTTCCCGGCGGATTCGGCGATCGTGGTATCGAAGGTATGATCACCTCCATCAAGTATGCGAGAGAGAACAACCTTCCGTTCCTTGGCCTTTGCCTTGGAATGCAGCTGGCAATCGTTGAGTTTGCAAGAAACGTTGTCGGATATACAGATGCTCACTCAATTGAGTTTGATCCAAACACCCAGCATCCTATGATAGCTCTTTTACCTGATCAGAACGGTGTTGAGGATATCGGCGGAACTCTCCGTCTTGGTTCATACCCTTGCGTTCTTGATAAGGACTCCAAGGCATACGAGCTCTTCGGCGATGAGAACATCACTGAGCGTCACCGTCACAGATATGAGGTTAACAACGACTACAGAAACGTGCTGGTTCAGAACGGCATGAAGCTCTGCGGAATGTCACCGGATGGCAGGATTGTTGAGATGATCGAGCTTCCAAGCAATGACTTCCACATGGCAACTCAGGCACATCCTGAGCTTAAGAGCAGGCCTAACAGGCCACATCCGCTGTTCTCCGGATTTATTAAGGCTTCACTGGCGCATGAGAATAAGAGATAAAATTATAAAGGCTTTCCTCTTGGCGGAGGAAAGCCTTATTTTTTGGATTTGCGGTTGTTTGAATTCGGTCGGTTATTCGGATTCGGTACCGTAGACTTCGATCTGGGTCAGCGCCGGGAAGGGGCTTGGGTCGTCTGCTTTGATCAGGTTGCCAAGCTTGAGGGATTCGATTCCCTTTCTGGTTATGTTGAATATGTGTGGCTCCTGGACTTTCTTGTCCATTTTTATGGTTTCGCTGCTGCCATCGGAGAAGGTAAAGGTTCCTTGGATCCACCAGTTGTCATGTGGGAAATCCGCTCTTGTGTATAGAACAATCTTGTCGATATCTACCTTTCTTCCGAAGTCCAGCGTGATCTCTGCATCGTCCTGCCTGTTGATGCCCCAGGATTCGTATGGCCACTCGCCATGGGAAAGGGTTGCCTTGCATCCATCTATTGCGTTACGTGCTGCAAACACTGCTTCGCCTCTGGTCTCAACGTTTGCGCTGGCGTGCGGATAAACTCCTGATACTTCATGCTGGTCAAAGGGATTAAGCGCCAGGTTTCTGTATGCTTTGATCTCGTATTCTTCTGCCTTCCTGATGGTGACTATGTGCCTGTTTCCGAAGAAGGACAGGGGGTTGTAGCTTGTCTTTTTCTCATAGAAGGGCACAGTGAAGAGAACCGTTTCCTCCTTTATCAGTACCAGCGCCGGGTCGATGGTGGCATCCACCTTCACCACATAGAACTCTCCCGGAGTTATTCCGGAGAACTCGATGATATCGCCTTTCCTGTATTCTCCATCCCAGGCCAGGATCACTTCTGCCTCGCCTTCCGCTTCTGCTTTCGGGACATGGTCCCAGTCGTTGTATATGCTAATCTTCATACTGAAAATCTCCCTTCGATGCCGTAGAAGTCGATCACTCTTGTTTCGCCGCTCTTGAGGTGGATTGTTACGGGGCCGTAGCCGCCGCATTTCTGGGGATCTGTGTATTCCACTTTCTCTATAGGGAAGATCTCGTCCTCGGTGAAATCCTCCAACGACTCCTTGGTGATGACCTGAGAGATCAGGAAGTAGGGCTCGTACCCGTACTGCTTCTGCCTGGAAGTCTTGGCGTACATGACGATGGACTTCTTGCTGTCGGGGTTTGTGCCCTCAGAGTCTATGCGCTCAATGCTGCTCCAGCCGTCGAATATGGTGAAGGCCATCTGCTTCTCTTTGCCGATGTGGTCATGGCCCTTAAGGACTGCTGCCCTGGCGCCGTCCTTCTCAAGGAATGTGACATCTGTGCCTTTATCGGGGAAGCCGAAGGCGCCGAGCGTTACTTCCAGTGGCCTTCTGTACATGCGGATCTTGTCGGCCCTGATGATTCCGTAGGGAACGGCAAAGTCCGCCAGGTCGATGGCTGTACGCCAGTGGCACTCGGTCTCCATCTCATAGTCAAAGAACTGCCTCCTGTAAAGGACCTCGTCCTTCTCACCCGCCCAGTAAGTGACATTTCCGCGAAGCGCCATGTCCTCATCGGTGTAACGAACCACGTACTGCTGGGACTCAACCGCCCTGTCCACGGTAGCTTCCCATGGGAATTTAGAATTAAAGACGAGTTTGGAGTAATTGTTCATGCCATGCTCATCATCTTTATGCTTAACAATCTTGCCGGTGCGGAGCTCCGTAATGCCGTTGGCCTGATGGTTTGCCATGCAAAGCCCCGGCCCGTCAAGGGTCCAGACCTTTGTTTCCTTATCCTTAAGCTCATCCCAGATTCCGCCATTCTCCCTGGCAGTCCAGAAAGGATGATCCTCAGGAAGATGCAGGCACAAGAGAGCCTTCGCCAGCCAGAAGGGTGATTCTGCGCAGGAGTATCCCTGAAGAAGCGGTGAAAACGGGCCGTAGAACCCAAGTGTCGGAACGCCCTCCCACAGGAAGTCATCCCTTGTGAAGAACTGAAGTAGCGACCCTGAGCAGATGCGTCTTGCAAGTCCCGGATCCACCGTAGGATTCTTCATCATAAGATTTCCGTCAATGGCGCTGGTGGCTGCGTTTCTGTAGATCCCGCTCCTGCCCCACATATTTGTAAAGCCATCCCTATCAAAGAAATAAGGATAGGTCTTCATAAGTTCATTGGAATTCTCCTCAAACCTCGCTGCAATATAAGGCTCTTTTTCATAGCCATACCAGTTGTTCCAGATGGCTGTGTACATATTGAAAGCCCAGCATGAGTAGTAGTCAAAAGAGTGCCCATCGCGATACCAGCCATCTCCGACATAGTAATGAAGTATATTCTGGGCATGGTCTCTCATGATGTCCTCGTCGATCTCATACCCGTTCATATAGAGGAACGCCAGATCCAGCATATTAAAGAGCCTCCAGTTCTGAGGCACCGTATTGGCATGAGCAAAGTCAGACAGAAATGCTGCGATCCTGTCCTTCTCCTCCTTGCTGTACTTATCCCAGATTTCCTCCGCGGACAGCCACAGGCAGATGACAAGCGCCGCCGTCTCCACGGTCTGCTGATATGCAGCAAACAGATTTCCGCTCTCGTCCGTGCTCTTCATATCCGTGTAGTTCAGGACATAGTTGGGCTCACCGGGCGTAACAGCGCACAGAACCTGCTTTGCATAGTAGTCCCTGACGTTTATCCCGTTCAGCTCAAGGTCCGGCTTAATATGCACAAGAGGCGCAGCTATGAAAAAAGATCTCGCCAGCCCCTCAAAGATCTCGGCCTTAAAGCGCCACTGCGGATGATCCGGCTGCGGATATGTGATCTCTCTCTCATACCTCGGCATGACTACCGGATCCTCGATGGACTTAAGGTTATTAAAGACGCCGGACAAAAGATATTCTGCCGCCTCTATCCAGCTCTCTCTGGTAAGCCCCGTGTAAGGGCTGAGTTCAAAGTCTGTATGTGTAGGTTTAAATACCATCTTCTCTCCCCCCGGGCCTTAGAAAATCCTAAGTGCCTTATCTGCCAGCTTCATAAGCGCTTCAATAAAGTAGTAATCACCATAGATGATGGACATGTTGTGGCCATCGCCGTGATAATCAACCGCGCAGTTATTAAGTAGATTGTCCGTATCCGTGCCCCAGCTGCAACGATTTTCATCAAGTGTCTTAAGGAGCTTAAGAGCAGCATCCAAATACTTATCTGCTTCGCCCTCATCCTCAAGCCCTCTGGCCAGCTCGATGAGTCCGGACGCTGTGATGGCTGCTGCCGTGGAGTCTTCAAGATCGACATCCTTTGGCTGCCTATAGTCGATGGGCACCAGATAGCTCTCCGGCATTTCAGAGAGCACATAGTCAGCGATCTTCGCCGACGTCTCCAGATATTTCTTTTCCCCTGTATAATGAGCTGACAGCGCAAAGCCGTAGATTCCCCAACTCTGGCCTCTTGTCCAGGATGAGCCCACAGCGTATCCCTGTCCGCCCAGAGTCTCAGTCACCTTGCCCGTGAATGGATCAAAGACAACAATGTGGTTAACCGATCCGTCCTCTCTGACAAATTCCTTCATGGCAGTATCCGCGTGAGCTACAGCTATCATCTTGAATCTCGGGTCCGTTGTCTCCTCGCTCGCCCAGTAAAGGAGCGGAAGATTCATCATGCAGTCGATTATCGCATAGCCCCTTCTGTCCACGTTGTCCCAGTTGTTCCAGGCTCTGATGAAATTCCCCGCAAGGTTGAATCTGCCGGCCATGTTGTTTGCAGCCAGCATCGCCCTGTTCAGTGACTCCTTGTTCTTTTCCTGTTTGTATCTTATAACGGAAGTCGGCAGCCACTTAAAGCCGTTGTCGTGGTCCAGCCCGTCAGTGTTCATGAGGTTCTTATCGAGCTTGTCCTCGACGCCTATGGCCTCCTGCCTGAACATCTCGTTTTCGGTCAGCGCAAAAAGCTGCCACATCTCGCCGCCCCAAAAGCCGTTGGTCCACCAGCAGGGGTCCGAGACGCTCTTATCGTCAAACCTTCCATTCTCTGTGGTGTAGGGAATCTTGTCCCTGTTTCTTTCTGTCACCACTGTCATTTTATCTTCTATCTTCTTAAGGGTCTCAAGGACCCATGCACTCTCATTTTCTGTCAGCGCTCTCATACCGATTCTCCTTCTCTTTTCTTTAACTTATCTTAAGACTTATCCTGCCGTCACTCATCTTTATCAGCACCCTGTAAACCTCATGCTTCCAGGAAATCTTCAGTCTCTCGTCGGTGATGGGATAGGTCTGGATTTCAACGACCTCACCTCCGCTGAGAACTGCCTCTCCAAGATTTCCAATTCTGATGCATGTTTCTCCCGAAGCGGCAACATTTACCTCGGGCTTTTCGTACGTCATCAGGGTCAAAAGAGCTGTCGCACTCCCTTCATACTCATCCAAAACCTCAACACCGCTTCCCTTTTTGTGGGTTATGGTCCTGAAATATCTGCGGACCTCATCGCTCTTATAAGCTCCGGCGATGTCCATGGAAAGCGAACTTGCTCCGGTTTTTGAATCACCTTCAAGTGCGGCTAAGACGCCTTTTGCGCCAAACTCTTTTCCGTCTTTTTGCAGAATAATTCCATCATTATAGTAGTCCCCGGCCGAGTCAAATCCTAGGCTGGCGATTTTTACTTCAGTATCATTTTTTATAAAGGTAGGCACGTTGTGGAACTGCGACTGCATAGTCCATATCTCATAGCGCCTGTCGGAAAACGTCTCCCTGGTATAAGTCCCAACTCCCAGGTCGATGATAAGTGGCTTGCCTTTCTTATAGATGGTAAACGAGCCCACATCATTATGGTTGTGGCTGTCGGCATTATCCCCCGCCTTGGCTGCACAGATGTAAGTCTCATCCCTGCTGACCATGAGCCCCGTGCTCTCAAAGAATGAATCCTCACAGAGCATCTCACTCTCCGGATAGTCCATCATCTCTTCATAGCTAAGAGCCTGAAGCACATGGTAAAAGAGATTTATCTCTCCCGTAAGTATCCTGTCGCCATCATCAGCCTTCCTGAAATCAGCAGCTGCAAAGGATGAAAGCACCTCATCCCCGCAGAGCTTGCCAAACAGAAACTCCCTTGAAGTTCTTCTCGGGCAGATGGCTGCGCAGTCTGCAAAGTTTATGTATATGTTGTCGGTTACATTCATTCGTACGATGTAACTTGCGATGTTCTTTACCAGTGGCTCCTTAAATACTTCCTCAAAGCCCGTTCCCTTAAGGGCGTCAGACATCAGATATAGTGCTCCAAACAGGCACAGTCCTGCATGGGAGTAGTACTGCGCTCCCTCGTTACAGCATCCGTCATCGCCGTACTCATCAAGGAAGAAGTCCAGAGATATGGCCGATCTCTCGAGGTAGTCCGTAAGCTCTTTTTCCTGAAAATATCCTTCCGGCCTTGTGAGCGCGCAGATGAGCACGTTCTGAATTATCCAGGGCGTCCAGTTGCACATGGGCTGCTTGCCGTCTCCCATCCACCAGAAGTGCTCGGTTTCATAGGGCGTAAAGATCCTCTCTTTCAGGGCGCTTTCTATAACTTCGCTGATATCAGAGCTCTTTTCCCTAAAGACAGGGCGAAGCAGGTACTCAGCAAATGCCAAAAGGGCGCCGGTCTCTGCGGCAAAAAGGTCGATTATCGGGTGAAGAACGTCAGGCATTTCCTGCTGCTTGGCGTCCCTGATATGTGAGTTGTGGGCAGGAAGACACCAGGAAGATTCTGAGAGAATCAGGTATATTCCGTCCAGGATGTCAGCAATAAAAGTCCCCTTGTTCTCTGCAAGCTCCGCCATTACAAGGCTGCAGAGCTTTCTTCTTCTGGAAAAGTACAGTTCCTCAAACCTTACCCTGTTTCCGTTTTTTGAAAACTCCAGATAGTCGGATAAAAGGATCACAGACCAGGGCTCTTTGTTAGCTCTTTTACCATCTTCTATGAGCATGGCCTTAAGATGCGCCGGGAGCCCTTCGTACTCCTTCCTGTCACTGATGTCAGGACACAAAGAAAACGCGCACAGTGAGCGCGTTTCCTTAAAGTAGTCGTATACGAGGTGTCTATGTGAAATCTCTTTTGCCATCTGATCATCCCTTTACTGCACCGGTTGTAATGCCGGCAACGAAGTACTTCTGAAGTGAAATAAACACAATAAATACCGGTATTAATGATAACACAGATGCTGCCATAATAAGACCATATTCGGCAGAGTACTGCGAAATAAACATCTTCAGTCCGATCTGCAATGTCTTCTTGGACTCGGTGGTCAGATAGATGAGTGGTCCAAGGAAGTCGTTCCAGGTGTTAACGAAGGTAAAGATGATCAGTGTTGACAGCGCAGGCTTTGAGAGCGGAAGCATGATCTTGGCGTAGATCTCATACTCGCTCATTCCGTCGATCCTTGCTGCTTCGCACAGCGAATCCGGGATTCCCTCGTAGAACTGTCTCATGAGGAACACTCCGAAGGCCGAGAAAGCCTGAAGTATGATGATGGCAAGGTGCGTATCTGCAAGACCAAGGCTTCTCATGAACATGAACTGAGGAACCATGTAAACCTGCCATGGAACTGCGATGGTTGCCACGTATGCCAGGAACAAAAGATCTCTTCCCTTGAATTCCAGCTTGGCAAAGGCGTAAGCTGCAAAGCTCGAGGTAAAGAGCTGGAGCAGTGTGACGATAAGTGTCAGCTTGGCTGTGTTCAATGTGAACTTTGCCAGAGGGATCTTGGTCCAGATATCAATGTAGTTCTGCCACCTGGGCGCCTTGGGGATCCACTCGAAGGGAATTACGAATACGTCCTTGTTAAACTTAAGCGATGCGGAGATCATCCAAAGGAAAGGCACAAGCATCATAAGTGCCAGGAGGATCAGCAGCGCATAGATTATGATATTTCCTATTATGCGATTGTTCTTTTTGCTCTTCACTTTTGATTCCTCCCCGTCAGTCGTTAGCGTAATTCTTCTCACCCCTGAACTGGATGAGTGTAACAACAAGAACTATGGCAAAGAGCACCAGTGCTGATGCAGAAGCTCTTCCCAGCTTCCAGTTTCTGAAAGCTTCCTCGTAGATGTAGTAAACAAGAACGATGGCGCTCTTATTGACAACACCGTTGGAGCCTCCTGCCAGCATATAAACAATGTCATATACCTTGAAGCAGTTGATAGTAAGCATGATTGTTACAAAGAAAGTGGTGGGCTTGAGCTGCGGAACAGTGATGTGCAGGAACTTCTGCCATGCATTTGCTCCGTCGAGGGATGCAGCTTCATAAAGGTCTTCGCTGATTCCCTGAAGTCCCGCCAGATAAATGACCATATAGTAACCCATGTTCTTCCATACGGAGAACATGATAATTGTCAACATTACCGTACTTGATGATGCAGCCCACTTAAGAGGCTGAGCATGAAATACGTTCATAAGAAGCTGATTCACGATTCCGCCCTTGGCCGGTGTAAAGAGCATGTTCCATACAGCAGCAACGGCAACCAGTGAAGCAACATAAGGGAAGAAGGCAACGGTTCTGAAAAAGCTCTTTCCCTTGATCTTCTGATTGAGAAGAATGGCCAGTGCCAGCGCCATTACAAGAGTTACAGGCACTGTGAATATACTGTAGATGATCGTATTCTTTAAGGCAGATGTGAATCTGTCGTCTGCAAATATCTGCGTGAAGTTGCTAAGACCCACAAACTTCATCGCATTACTTCCGTCCCACTCAGCAAAAGACATGAGCAGGGCCAGGATTATAGGTCCAAGGGTAAATACTGCAAACCCTATAAAGTTCGGTGCGATAAATGAATAGGCCACCAGATTTCTTTTTCTCTGGCGTCTCTTCATATTCTGTTCCATTGCAGTAAGTTCTGCAGCCATGTGTGTTTCCTCATTTTCCTTAAATAGCGTTTTTCCTAAAAAGAGCACTTGAATTAGGGCTTTCCTGAAATTCAAGTGCTCCTTTGTTTTGGTATCTGTTCTTATTTATTACTGAGCAAGAACTGCCTGAACGCCTTCGTTCATAGCTGCAATTGCATCGTCAACGCTTACTTCCTCATTCATGATAAGGTCGTGCTGCTCGTTGAGAACTGTCTCGATCTCAGATGACTTGTCGTTTGCAGGCATCTCAAGATATGTGTGGCTTGTGATAAGAGCTTCCTTGGAAGCATCGTCTGTTGGGAAGCCGTCCATAGATGCGATGATGTCAACGATTGTCTTGTTGGTCATAGCAGGGATGTTACCTGTAGAAGCCATAACCTCTGCACCCTCAGCGCCGCTTACGAACTTAACGAAATCCCAAGCTGCATCCTTGTTAGGAGCTGATGTAGGAACTGCAAGAGCTGTGATTGTTGAAAGAGTTGAACCGGGCTCAACACCTTCAGCGTGAGGATACTTAACGATACCCCAGTTTGTGCAGTCTGTGTACTCACCGTCTTTGATCTTCTGGATAAGAGTTGCGATAAACCATGATCCCATGTTCATTGTAGCTACATTACCCTGAGCAAACGCTGCTGAGTAGTGAAGTCCCTGTGTCTTAAGTGTTGCATAATCCATGCAGACACCGTCTTTCTGCTGATTAAGAACCATCTCGTAGTAAGGCTTTGTGAAGTCATACTCGCCATCAACGATGGTGTGCTTGCCATCAAGGATACCGTCGAGCTGGATTGTTGATCTCCATGTGTGGTAGTGAGATCCGTAAACCTCAGCACCTGGTGTTGTATCTGTTACGCTTCTTGCAAGCTTGTCGTACTCTTCCCATGTCATGTCGTTTGTAGGGTAAGCAACGCCTGCCTTATCAAAGATGTCTTTATTATAGAAGAGAACCCAGATATCTGATCTGAAAGGAAGCTCATAGAGGTTTCCGTCGATAGTAACCTGATCTGTTACTCCGTTGTAGAGTGAAAGATCAACGCCATCTGCTGCGATGCGGTCGTTAAGGGGCTCAAGAACACCCTTGTTAACCAGTGATACGTAGCCGGGAACGTCCTTAATTGTTACTACGTCGAAGTCTGAACCTGCTCCTGAGAGCTGTGTTCCAAGAACTGTGCTGTAATCTGTTGATCCAAGGTCAACCATCTCGATGGTTACGTTTGGATGAGCTGCTGTATAAGCGTCGATAAGTGGCTGATAGTAAACTGTGCTTGATACATCCCAAAGAGCCCACTTAAGTGTTACAGGCTCATCAGATGTAGCTTCCGGTGTCTCAGCTGCTGCCTGTGTATCTGCTGCAGGAGCTGCCTCGGGCTGTGCCTGTGTCTCTGTCTGTGTTGTGTCTGCTGCAGGAGCCTGCTCTGCTGCTGCTCCGCAAGCGGTGATGCTTGCAACGACCATGGTCATAGCAAGTAAAGAGCTAAGAATTCTCTTTTTCATATTAACCTCCCTCTCAAGGTGCCATCACATGACGGCTTGTTTGTTATACACATAGTTTATATTTTGTTAATAATTGAATGAATGTACATTCTTTATTTCTTGTTGTCAAAAAAATGCAATTTTTTTATATAAAATTGTATTTTCTTTATTTCCCCACTGCTCTAATATATACCTATGCATACCAAAAAACACTCTATTCGTAACAAAATCGTGTTATGGGCTGTGGGTTTTGCCCTCATCATAGCTCTGGCAGTTGCCTGTGCAAGCTATGTTCTCTCCGCCAGGTACCTCAGGGAAAACCAGCAGCAGTCTGCGCTCACCAACATCCACGTCCTCGGGGGCGATCTGGATTCCGACATAAATACCGTTATCACCTTCACCAACTGGATATGCCTCGACAGTACCATCGGCAACTATCTCCGCACTGTCGACAGGTCTTATGCCAATGACATTCAGGCCGGCAGGAAGCTCTCAGTCGGCGCCTGGAATCATCTCAACAACGAATTTAATATAGTAGGTGTCAGAAATTCCGTAACAAGGGTCGTCATCTCAACACCCGGCGGAACCCAGTTCCTTCAGTGTGTCTCGGGAGGCAACGATCAGTCCGTCACCGATGTGCCTATGACCATCATGGACACTTCGTTCTTTGACGATCTTATCACTGCTCCCGGTTTTAAGTGGAATGGCTTTTATCCCAATCCCTTAAGTAAGAACGGCAATCCCAAGGTCATCCCCATCATCAGGCCCATTCACAGCTCATCCTCCTCGGCCATCATCGGCTGGGTTTATATGGATATTCCGATCTCTGTCATAACCGATTCGCTAAAGAGCTTTGTGCTGACGGAAGATGATGCACTTTATATCACGTTCAGTAAGGGCATAACTTACAGATATACGGATGAAGGTCTTTTAAAAGAGTCTGTTCCGGAAGGCGCGATTTCCTATACCCTCCCGGACTCAGGCTGGACACTGTCCTACCTTCCGTCAAAAACCGCACTGATAAACAGGATGCGCTCCTATCAGCTCATGATCATGGTCATCTTCCTTGTCATTCTCTTTGCAGGCGTGATGCTGAGTTTTTCTCTGCACAGGACCATAACAAGGCCTGTTGACCGCCTGATAAGCAGGCTCGATACCATAGGCCAGGGCGATTTCTCAAGGGATGAGAAGATTGAGTGGAACAACGAGCTGGGCGAGATCGGCCGTGGAATCAACAACCTCTCCGAGAACGTATCCGATCTTATGAACAAAAGACTTCTCGACGAAAAGGCAAGGCACGACCTGGAATACCAGATACTTCAGTCACAGATCAATCCTCACTTTTTGTACAACACCTTAAACACCATCAAGTGGATGGCCACCATTCAAGGCTCGGAGGGCATCGCGGATATGTCGACATCTCTTTCGCGCCTTATGAAGAACATCGCAAAGAGCACTGAGGACCTGATCCCGATCAGCGATGAATTCTCGCTGGTCGATGACTATTTTACCATTATGAAATACCGCTACGGCGGAACCATCGATCTTGAGTACATTACAGATGATGAAGCACTGCTTAAGCAGCACATCAACAGGTTCTCTCTGCAACCCATAATCGAGAACGCCATCTTCCACGGCATCGAGCCCAAGGGCAGCGCAGGCAGGATCACCATCCACACTTACCGCAAGGACGGCAATGTTATAATAGATGTTACCGACAACGGCGTTGGAATGACGCCTGAGTCAATTGCCGAAGTGCTCTCCGGTGCAAGCCAGACCAGCACCGAGTTCTTCAAGCAGATCGGCGTTTACAATGTTAACGAGCGCATCAAATATACTTTCGGCGAGGACTACGGAATCACGATAGAAAGTGAGCCGGGAGTCTACACCACCATGAGATTTACGCTTCCCTTTGTCGCACCACCGGAAGACGAATATATGTAATAACAAATTGGAGTTTTAAGATCAATGTACAGATTACTGATTGTAGATGACGAGCCTCTTGTTCAGATAGGCTTAAAGAGTATGCTGGCAAAAGAGCTGGCTGACAAAATAGAAGTAGTGGGAACAGCCTCCAACGGACAGGAGGCCTGGGACATCATCTCGGAAAACCCGCCTGACATCGTTATTGCTGACATCAGAATGCCGGTGATGACAGGGCTTGAGCTTCTGGGTAAGTCCCACAACAAGTACGGCTCAGTTCCCGCCTTTATAATGCTGACTGCCTACGAGGAATTCGAGATGGCAAGGCAGGCTATCGTCTATGACGCCGTGGACTACCTGGTCAAGATAGAGCTCAATCCCAAGACCCTTGCAAGTGCTATAGACAAAGCTATTTTGCGTGTTGACGAAGCACGTCCTTCCGGTGCATCCAAAGAAGCCGGCAGTACAGGCTCTCTTGAGGACCTCAGGCAGAAGTTCATAATGAAGCTCTTCAGTCACCTCCTTGGTTCTGAGGAAGCTCTTTTGAGCGAGGCAAGAAGCCTTAACCTTTCTTTTGACTACAACCGCTACATCGTGGTTTATGGCGAGATTTCATCAGATGGCGCTTTAAGTTCAGGGGATGGCTTTACCCCCGAAGCCCTTGATATCTACAACTCCAGCATCAGCATGGCAAAAGAGATCATCTCCCGCCACGCGCCGTGCCAGATTGTTTCAATTGACCTGCAGCACTTCGCAGTTGTCTTTTCCTTCACTGAGGATACTCCCGTTGCCGGGACCATGGACCTTATAACGGAGGCACTGGAGAATGCCAGGACCATGATAACCAGTTACTTTAAGGCTTCCCTTACCTTTGGTATCGGCTCTGCCGTCTCTACACCCATGGATATCGCAGTCTCTTTTGACGAAGCAAAGACTGCACAGCAGCAGGCAGACAGCGCCCAGCCCATTCGTCTCTTCAGCCACATCGTCGGCAGCAACAGGCGCTCGGGCAAGGACAAGCTCATCGGCGCGATCCAGCAGTACATCGACGAGAACCTCGGCGGTAAGCTGCAGCTAAACGAAGTCGCAGAGGTCTTCGGACTCTCCCCGGCTTATCTGTCAGTTCTTTTCAAGAAAAATACAGAGACGGGCTTTTCAGAATACGTCTACACCAAGAAAATCGACCGGGCAAAAGAGATGCTTCTCTCCGGCGATATGAAGATCTACGAAGTCGCTGACGCTCTTGGGTTTGAATCAGCGTACTACTTCTCCAAGGTGTTCAAGAAGGTCGACGGGCATAGCCCCAGAGAATATATTCAGAGTAAGAGTGATATGTGAGACATTGGGGAGTCAGTGGGGGTGGTTCAGTTTGGTGAGTCAGTGGGGACGTTTCAGTTTGACTCATTTTGCTTCACAAAATGAGTCAAACTGAAACGTCCCCACTGACTCACCAAACTGAACCACCCCCACTGACTCCCCAATGTCTCCATAAAAAAAGCGTCACATCCGAAGATGTGACGCCTTATTTTTATTCTTATTAAAGAACTTCCAAAATCAAAGCTTAGGACCAGCTGCAACAAGTGCCTTACCGGCATCGTTTCCTTCATACTTCTTGAAGTTCTTTGTGAATCTCTCTGCAAGATCCTTAGCCTTAGCTTCCCACTCAGAAGCATCAGCGTATGTATCTCTAGGATCAAGGATTGCAGGATCAACACCGGGAAGTGATGTAGGAACTTCGAAATCGAAGATCGGGATCTTCTTGGTCTCAGCCTTGAGAACGTCGCCGTTAAGGATTGCATCGATGATTCCACGAGTATCCTTGATGGAGATTCTCTTGCCTGTTCCGTTCCAACCTGTATTTACAAGGTAAGCCTTAGCGCCAGACTTCTGCATCTTCTTAACGAGCTCCTCACCGTACTTTGTAGGATGAAGCTCAAGGAATGCCTGACCGAAGCATGCTGAGAATGTAGGTGTAGGCTCTGTGATTCCTCTCTCTGTTCCGGCAAGCTTAGCTGTGAAGCCTGACAGGAAGTAGTACTGTGTCTGCTCAGGTGTCAGGATAGATACTGGAGGAAGTACTCCGAAAGCATCAGCTGACAGGAAGATTACGTTCTGAGCTGCAGGACCTGAAGATGTAGGATGTACGTTAAGAACGATGTTCTTAATGTGGTTGATAGGATAAGATACACGAGTATTTTCTGTAACGCTCTTATCGTCAAAGTCGATCTTGCCGTTTCCATCAACAGTTACGTTCTCAAGAAGAGCATCTCTCTTGATAGCGTTGTAGATATCAGGCTCTGAATCCTTATCAAGGCCGATAACCTTAGCATAGCAGCCGCCCTCGAAGTTGAATACTCCGTTGTCGTCCCAGCCGTGCTCGTCATCACCGATAAGAAGTCTCTTAGGATCTGTTGAAAGTGTTGTCTTACCTGTTCCTGAAAGTCCGAAGAAGATTGCTGTGTTCTCACCGTTCATATCTGTGTTAGCTGAGCAGTGCATAGAAGCAATTCCCTTAAGAGGCAGGTAGTAGTTCATCATTGAGAACATACCCTTCTTCATCTCTCCGCCGTACCATGTGTTGATGATAACCTGCTCACGGCTTGTGATGTTGAATGCCACGCATGTCTCTGAGTTAAGGCCAAGTGCCTGGTAGTCGTCAACCTTAGCAAGTGATGCGTTGTAAACTACGAAGTCAGGCTCAAAGTTTGCAAGCTCTTCATCTGTAGGAACGATGAACATGTTCTTAATGAAGTGAGCCTGCCAAGCAACCTCAACGATGAAACGAACTGCCATACGAGTATCCTTGTTAGCTCCGCAGAATGCGTCAACTACAAAGAGTCTCTTGTTTGAAAGCTCGTTCTTAGCGATCTCTTTAACCTTAGCCCATGTGTCTTCTGACATAGGGTGGTTGTCGTTCTTGTACTCGTCTGAAGTCCACCATACAGTGTCCTTGGAGTTCTCATCCATAACGATGTACTTATCTTTAGGAGAACGACCTGTGTAGATACCGGTCATAACGTTTACAGCGCCAAGCTCTGTGTCAACGCCCTTCTCATATCCGGTAAGTTCAGGCTTCATTTCCTCTGTGTAAAGATCATCGTATGAAGGATTGTGAACGATCTCTGTAGTACCTGTGATTCCATACTTGGTTAAATCGATGTTTGCCATTTGTTAACCTCTTTTCTTAATAATTTTTGCACGAATAATCATATACCTCACTATATACTGATAATTCGCGGATACACTATTAAATTACGGGGCAAATTGCGCCCACTACTACATTTATACTACAAAGCCAAGCTTTTAACAATGTTTTTAAGGCAAATTTCTATGAAATATGTGTAAATTTGTTAGCATTAGCTACATGGACTGAAAATATCATCCGCCGCATCTTCCGTCGCTTCAATGGCGTAGCACTCAACTGTGTGTGGTGCCATGTCGACGCACTCTTTATCCTTGACGATTCCCTGCATTCCGCTCCAGATATCAACGGCCTTTGCCTCGGTTCCCGAAAGCCCCAGGTCCTTAAACTTTATCTTGTGGCTCTGTGTCTTTTCCCCGATGTTAAAGATGGCAAGGAATGTCCTTCCGTCCTTGGCTCTGCTCCTCCAGATAACAAGGTCCTTCTTTCTGTATATTTCCTTTGGCTTACGGCCTTTCTTGTGCATCTCAAGGAGTCTTTCATTAGTTAAAAGAGCTTTCGTAAACTCGTCATTCTCTCTGAGATCTCCGCCGAACATAAGAGGGGATCTGAAGATGCACCAGAGTGTCATAAGGATCTTTTGCTCATCATGTGTAAAGTGTGTGTAGTGGCCCTTCTCGCCGTTCTCGTCATTGCACATGCAGATACGTCCGAGAGGTAGCATGTCGCAATCAGGCCAGTGGCCCTTGCAGCCTACACCTTCCCACTCGTGAGCTTTCTCGAACATGTCGTAGAGCATCTTCCAGTCGTCCCAGAAGTCATCCGTCATACGCCACATATTCGCATTCTCTAATAAGAAGTCTTTCTGGCTAAGCTTGGCCGGTCCGGGTGAAAGGCTGAGAACCATGGGTCTTCCGCACTTCTCAATAGCCTCTTTTATCATGGCAATCTCGGAAAATCCTGCTCCCGGAGCCTCCGGTCCGCAGTCGATCCTTGCGATGTCATCAACCTTGACGTAGTCAACGCCCCACTTAGCGTAGAGCTCAAATATTGAATCATAGTAGGCCTGAGCGCCGGGGGCCGAGGCGTCCACACCATACATATCCGTGTTCCACATGCAGATGGAGTTAGGGATCGCGATATCCCTTGCAGTCTTATCAGTTCCCAGGATCTTGGTGTTCTGATGTACAGCCTGTCTCGGGATTCCTCTCATAATATGGATTCCGAACTTAAGACCCATATCATGTATCTTTTTTGCAATGGGGCCAAAGCCCTTGCCCTTTGCTGCAGAAGGGAATCTGTTCACAGCAGGCACAAGCCTTGAGTACTCATCCATCTCCAGCTCTGTAAATTTGTGATACTGATGAGAATCCGCCGTGGGCTCATACCACTGGATATCGCATATCACATACTCCCAGCCGTAGTCCTTAAGATTCTCTGCCATGTACTTCGCATTTCCGAGAAGCTGCTCCTCATTCACCGCTGCCCCGTAGCAGTCCCAGCTGTTCCACCCCATGGGCGGTCTTTTTGCAATAATCTCTTTCTCTTCCATGATCAGTCCCCCTCTTCTGTATTAAGCAGTGCCTGATAGATCTCCCTTTTTCCGACACCTCTGTCGGCTGCCACTTTCTTCATGGCGTCTTTGTGGGAGATTCCCTGGTCCTCGTAGTACTTCATGTGATCTTCGATGCTCATCTCCTGCCAGGAGAGTCTCTTTTCCTCGTCCTGCTCTTCAAGGCTCTTTCCCTCTATTACCAGCACATACTCGCCCCTTGGTTCGTTTTCTTTGTAAAAAGAGATTGCCTCGGCAATAGTGGTTGGACGAACTTCCTCAAATTTCTTGGTGAGCTCTCTGCAGATGGAGATGCGCCTGTCGCCAAGCGTCTCATACAGGTCATCCAGCGCAGCCTTTAGGTGATGCGGCGCTTCGTAGATGATCATTGTCCTGCTCTCATCCTTGAGGTCCTCAAGGATTCTTTTTCTGCCTTTTTTATCTTCAGTTGCTGAGGGCAGAAATCCCTCAAAACAAAATCTTCTGGTCGGAAGTCCCGACAGCGTCAGCGCTGTTATGCACGCAGCCGGTCCCGGTAGTGATGTGACGGCTATCCCAGCCTTGTGACACTCCGCAACAAGAACCTCCCCCGGATCTGAAATGGCGGGCGTTCCTGCATCGGTAATAAGCGCAACATTGACTCCTTCCTGCATCTTCTGGATCAGGTACTGCGCCTTGTCGTACTTATTATATTCGTGATAGCTGGTCATCTCGGTATGAATATCGAAATGATTCAGGAGCTTTATGCTGTTCCTGGTGTCCTCCGCTGCAATCAGGTCGACACTCTTTAAGGTCTCCAGAACCCTGAAGGTCATGTCGTCCAGATTTCCGATGGGGGTCGCACATAGATAAAGTTTACCTGCCATTTTATCTTCTCCGGGGAGTCATTGGGGACGGTTCTCTTTGACTCCTTTTAAGTTTAATTTAAATCAATGGTGAGTCACCGGGGACGTTTCAGTTTGACTCATTTTGAGTCAAACTGAAACGTCCCCACTGACTCACTGCCCCTCCAAAAAAGGAGTCAAAGAGAACCGTCCCCATTGACTCCCTCTCAATATCCGTAGATATCATAGATCTCCGGCGTATACTTCCCTGGAGCCTCGTAGATAATAAGCGGCTTTTCAACCGTCAGCCTTGATCTTCCGCCTCGTGCCCCTTCAATGAGAACCATGTTCGGCTCCTTGTCGGCGTAGGGGTAAACCAGCTGCATTCTCTTGGGCTCAACCTTGTATTCGTGCATCAGCACCATGATCTCCGCAAGTCTGAAAGGCCTGTGGACCATGTAGAACTTACCGCCGCTCTTAAGACATCTGGCTGCTGCCCTGATAACGTCCTCAAGGTCGCAGAGCACCTCATGCCTTGCAATCGCCTTCGGACCGTCCGGGTTCTTCAGCCCGTGGCCTCCTATCATATAAGGTGGATTACTTGTAACCACGTCAAAAGAGGCAGCGTCAAATAATTGCCCTGCCTCCTTAATATCGCCCTGTACTATTCTTACTCTGTCCTGGAGATCATTGTAAATGACGCTTCGCTGCGCCATATCTGCGCTCTCCTCCTGGATCTCAAGGCCTATGAGCTCTTTTGCATCTGTCTTGGCCGCCATAAGGATCGGTATGATCCCGGTGCCTGTTCCCAGATCCAGTACTCTTCCTCCTTCCGGAGCAGAGGCAAATCCTGACAAAAGAACTGCATCCATCCCGAAGCAGAATTTCTCCGGGCTCTGGATTATCTTGTAGCCGTTCCTTTGCAGGTCATCAAGTCTCTCGCCTTCCTTAAGATCAACCATCTGTAAGCTTGGACTTTCCTTCCTGCTTTTCGATCTTCTCAAGTTTCTCGAGCTCTTTCATCTCCTCGTCTTCCTGAGAATTCTTCTTGTTGTTATTGTTCTTTTTCTTCTGTTTCTTTCTGATTGTCTCTATCTCTTCGAGCTTATACTCGTGAACTTCCTTCTCATCGTTGACTTCAACAAGGATCTTGAGAGTCTGTCTTAAGATGTTGACAGATGATACCTCTCCGCCAAGTCCGTCCTTAGCTACGCAGTAGTCACCGACACCGGGCATCTTGCGATTGAGCTCCTCATATACATCTTCCTCATTCTTGAGACAGCACATGAGTCTTCCGCATACACCGGAAATCTTGGTAGGATTAAGTGAAAGGCTCTGCTCCTTGGCCATCTTGATGGATACGGGAACAAAGTCTGAAAGATATGAGTGGCAGCAAAGAGGTCTTCCGCAAATGCCGTAGCCACCGATTATCTTGGTCTCGTCCCTGACACCGATCTGCCTGAGCTCTATCCTGGTCTTAAATACAGCCGCCAGGTCTTTTACCAGTTCTCTGAAGTCGATCCTGCCGTCAGCTGTAAAGTAGAAGAGGATCTTGTTGTTGTCAAAGGTATATTCTGCATCGATGAGCTTCATATCAAGGTTGTGCTTCTTGATCTTTTCAAGACAAACCTTAAAGGCCTCTTTCTCTTTTTCCCTGTTAGCCTTCTCCTGCTCATCGTCCTTGGTGCTGGAGGTGCGAAGTACTGTCTTAAGAGGCTTGACCACCTTCTCGTCCTCGATGTCCTGAGGCTCTGAAACTACGGTTCCGTACTCAACGCCTCTGGCTGTCTCAACGATTACATGGTCACCCTTTTTAATGACATACTTGCCCGGTGAAAAATAATATATCTTGCCGGCTGTTCTGAATCTTACGCCGATTACTCTTGTCATAAATACTCCTTAATGCCCATGAGCATAAGCTCTAAGGCTAAATCTATATTAACATTGGAGTCTATGCGGTTTTTCGCAATCTCCATATCTTTAATAATGCTGCTTATGCCTTCATAAGTGCAGTTTGTGGTAACACTACTAATATACGATACCTTGTCAGTGAAAATCAAGTGAGTATCATCCCCCGTGGCCTTATACACCAGCATATCCCTGAACAGGAAAAGAAGTATGTCCATAAAGTCAGCATACTGACCAAGGTCGATTCCCTTCTTGCTGCTCTTCTCATCCCCATCGGGGTTCTCCAATATGCCGTGAACCCTGTCCATGATCTCGTGTATCTCAAGGTTCTTGAGCTTGGCAACCAGCTCTATGGTCTCGTTCTTTAAAGTCTCGAACCTCTCATTGGAAGCCAGCTCCAGCGCCTTGCCCACATTTCCTCTTGCAAAAGAGGCGCACAGCATCGCCTTGTAATCCACCACGTGGCACTCCTGCATCAGGTAATTTATGATGGAGTCGTCCCTGACGGGCTTCATTGGAAGAACGATACATCTACTTATAATAGTAGGCAGAAATGCATTTATGTTGCTGGTCAGAATAATGATGACAATATATGACGGTGGCTCCTCCAGCGTCTTTAGCAGAGCATTCTGCGCCTGGGGCGTCATCTTCTCCCCCTCGGGAATGATATAGATCTTGTATCTGCTCTCGTAGGGCTTAATGACAACGTCGTCTCGAAGCTGCTGCCTGATGTCGTCAACACCTATACTATTAGGCTTTTCATGGGTTATGGTTATGATGTCCGGATGATTGTCTGACAGTGCCTTAATACAGGAGGGGCACTCGTTACAGGACTCCCTATAGTCTCCCCTGTCCTGCCTGTTTTCGCACTGAAGAGCCTTGGCAAAAGTCTTGGCGATAAACTCTTTTCCCGAACCACTCTCACCTGAGATGATATAGGCATGAGAAACTTTATCAGTAATGAGCGCATGCTGCATGTGCTCTTTCATCTGCTGTTGATCTATGATATCGGCAAAATCCGCCATTTACTCTCCCCTTAAGTAAAGATGTCCAGTAGTAACCCCTGTATCTGTCCAATCTTAGCAAGTATATCGATACCGTTCTTCTCGTCCTTGACCAGTTCCTGGGCCAGCTCATCAAGCTCTTTGTCCACCTGCCTGATTATGCCGTAAACCCTGTGTCTTCCCTTCCTGTCAAGGAAGTTCTCTCTGGAAAAGACATGACTCCTCGTCACTACTTCGTTCATGAAATCCTTGATAAGGATCCTGTACCTCTGCATATCCTTGATGTCATTTCTCTTGGATATCTTCTCCCCCTGCTGGATGATATCCTGCATCATGAGATTCAGGCGCTCTGCTAGCCCCGAATCCTCAAGCTTGCTGGTAAGGACAAACTTAAAGTCGCCGTTTGCCTCCTGCACCTGCTCCGGAGCCGGGGTCTGAGTTGTGGGTGTAAGATTACTAACTTTAATATCCATACATTCCCTTCCCGCCTAATAAGGTCAGCTCATCTTCTCGTAAATGTGTTCCCTTATCTCTTTTATACAGTCCTCGATAAGTCCGTTGTTGAAAAATCTCTTTTCCACACCGGCCTCTTTTATCTTGGCCTCGTCAAAATCTTCCTCGTCTGCCAAAAAGCGTCTGCACATCTCGTCATACCTTGGATGTTCCTGCTTGGCTTCTCTCTTCATGGCTCTCTCAAGCCTGATCCTTGCCTCAACATCGATCAGTATCGGAAGGACATTCTCTTTTCCGAAGTAATCCCTGAAGTAACAATAGGACTCAAGTGTTCCTATTACCAGGTAGCTGTCTCCGCTGGCAAGATCGATCTGACCGTCATCTACTGTAAAGTACCTCCACTCGCCGTAGTTGGTGTGGTATGTCCTCTCCTCGATGATCTTCCCTCTGCTGCGAAGGTCAAGGTAGCCCTCTTCATCTCTGAAGAAGTACTGAACTCCGTCCGTCTCGCCATCGCGCATGGGGCGCGTGGTGTAGGGAACGACCTTCTTAAGGGATAAGTCATTATCAGCTATTAGGTTTTTGTAGATTGTGTCTTTCCCTGAGGTGCTCTTGCCCATCAGAAGGAAAATCCTGCCGGTAGCCATTTTGCTTATACTTCCTCAACTCTTATCATGTTTGTTCTTCCGGGGATGCCAAGAGGTACGCCTGCTGTGAGGACTACCTTGTCGCCGGCCTTTAAAAGACCTGCATTCTTAGCTGAACTTATTGCCTCCCTGAAGAGCTCATCTGCTGTGTCTTCCTGCCTGATGTGAAGAGGCGCAACGCCAAACATCAGGTTTGCCTGTCTGCATACTGTAGGATTGATGGTGCATGCAATGATCGGGCAATTAGGTTTATACATTGAAACCATGCTGGCTGTAAAGCCGCTCATGGTGACTGTCAGGATCGCATCGGCGCCAACCTCTGCAGCAATGTTGCAGGTAGCATGTGAGATCGCTGTGGTGTCATCGCTTGGTGCGTAATCTCTTTTCTTAAGTCTTCCTACATAATCTATATCGGCTTCTGTTCTCTCGGCTATACGTACCATGGTCTTGAGGGCCTCTACAGGATAATCGCCTGCAGCTGTCTCGCCTGAGAGCATGATCGCTGTTGTTCCGTCATAAATAGCGTTGGCAACGTCGGTAGCCTCGGCTCTTGTTGGTCTTGGATGGTGGATCATTGAATCCAGCATCTGTGTGGCTGTGATAACATACTTACCTGCAGCCTCTGCCATCTTGATGAGCTTCTTCTGAACTACGGGAACTTCCTCGAAAGGAACCTCCACGCCCATGTCACCTCTTGCAACCATGATTCCGTCAGCAGCAGCAAGGATCTCTTCAATATTGTTGATACCCTGAGTGCTCTCGATCTTGGCAATGATCTTCATGGGAGAGTTCTTCTCTTTTAATATAGCTCTGATGTCCTCTACGTCTGCCTTTGTTCTTACAAATGATGCAGCCACAAAGTCAAAGCCCTGCTCACATCCGAAGATGATATCGCTCCTGTCCTGCTCGCTTAAGTACTCCATTGAGAGCTCGGCTCCGGGTACATTAACGCCCTTCTTGTCAGAGATAGGACCACCGTTTACTACTGTGCAAACGATGTCAGTGTCTGTAACCTTCTCAACTGATAGCTCAATAAGTCCGTCATCAAGAAGGATTGTCATTCCGCTCTTGCAGTCCTTGGTGAGGTCCTTGTAAGTGATGGATACCTCGTCCTTGGTGCCTTCTATATCTCTTGCTGTAAGTGTGAAGGTCTGTCCGGCCTCCAGCATCTCTTTTCCATTCTTAAAGTCCTTAAGTCTGATCTCGGGACCCTTTGTATCAAGCATGGTTGCAACAGGGATCTCAAGCTCGTCTCTGAGCTTTCTTATCCTCTCAAACTTTCTTCTGTGCTCATCATGTGAGCCATGTGAAAAGTTGAATCTTGCAACATTCATACCGGCCAGCATAAGCTCTTTTAACTTATCCTCACTCTCACTCGCCGGTCCAATAGTACATATTATCTTGGTTTTACGCATATAATTCCTCTCTTATCTATATCTATTATACCCTTATTCTCGCTATTTTCGAGCTCCAAAATGCCCTGGACATTAAGTCCTTCGGCAATATATCGCTCTATGTCCTTAATGAGATCTCCGCCAATGACCTCTCCGGGCACTATCAGTGGAATTCCCGGTGGATAAAGGTTTACAAAGTCCCCGCTTATTCTGCCTTCCGCCAAATTTAAAGACACCGTTTCCCGCTCGCTGTCCCAGGCTTTTTGCAAAGACATCTCTCTTCCAGGAATAGCATATTTTTCATCTGCTGCGACGATCCTTGCTCCCGCTTTTTTCTGCAAGATCTCATCTATCTCGCAAATTGCCTTTATCAGGCGCTCTATTCCTTCCTCTGTATCCCATCCGGTGATTATGGCCAGAGCATAATGCTCCCCTGCCATTTCCAACTGCAATAAATAGTCCTCACGCAGTATATCATATAACTGCTGACCTGTCATTGTATCAGTATCCGCATAGATAAGCACCTTTGCCGGATCCTGTAATTCGCAAAGCCCAGGAATCTTAAGGACACTGCAGTCCTTTGTCTCTTCCTGGATCTTATTCCTGTAGCCTACGAGCCTCTCCGAAAACTCTTTTCCCCTCTCCTGCATCTCTTTCATGCACAGATCTATGGAGGCCATCAGCACGTAGGATGGGCTGCTGGACTGATATATTCTAAGAAATCTTTTTAAAAGAGCTTTATCAACAAGGCTGCCCTGAACATGTATTAGCGCAGTCTGTGTCATGGCCGGCAGCGTCTTGTGAAGAGAGTGTATGACAATGTCAGCTCCCTCCTTCACAGCGCTCTCAGGCAGTCCCTTACCGAATCCAAAATGCGCACCATGGGCTTCATCCACAATAAGGATAACGCCTTCTTCATGGCACACTTTTGCAATTCCCTCTACATCCGAGCATCTTCCCTCATAAGTTGGAGATGTGATAAACACGGCACTTGGCTTGTCCGTCAGGGAGTCTAAAGCTCTTTTCACATCTTGTGCACTATAGCCGTCGAAAATCCCGTACTCCCGGATCATCCCGGCTTCCAAATAGTCTATCTCCAGCCCTCTTAGATACGCTGCATGGTAAAAAGACCTATGGCTACCCCTTGCAGCTAAGATCCTGCCACCTTCCAGAACCGCCGCAGATACTGCGCTAAGGACGCCTGACGTACTTCCGTTTACCAAAAAGAAGGTCTCATCAGCGCCGTATAAGCTGTTTGCCCTTCTCTCAGCCTCAAGAATTATACCCTTCTCATCATGGAGATTATCAAAGCCGTCGATTTCCGTTATATCACAACGAAAAGCACCCTTTAACGGGGTGCTTTGAAGGTTTCTCTTATGACCGGGCATATGGAAGGGGTACATGTCCCCCTCCGCCAGGTTTATCAGCTCCTGGTAAATATCAGGCATAATTTACGTTGATCTTTCCCTTCTTAAGCTTGAGTGTCTCCAGTGTTGATGCATACTTGTCCGCAAGACATACCACCCAGGCTTCCCTGCATTTAGGCGGCTTAACCGTAAGCGGCCACATGTGCTTTTTTATTATCTCTTTCTCTCTCTCGGAGAGTGTAAAGTCTCTTGTCGCGTTCCTCAGCGCAATTCCCGGATGATAGAATCCGTGGAGCTTGGGATGGATGTTCCCGGGCGCTTCGCCGTCATGCCAGTCGTAGAGGAAATAGTCATGAAGAAGCGCTCCTCTTACCAGCTCCCTCTCCCTGCTCTTAATTCCAAGCTTTCTGTTAAGTCTTATTGCACAGAGCGCCACATGGATGCTGTGCTCATAGACCGTAACATTTCCATGCTGAATAAAGCTCTTTAACCTGATGTAATGCTCAGAGCCGAGGATATCTGCGCCGTAACGGCATAGTGTTGCCCTGTATTCCTCGTCCTTCTCAAGCTCAGTCAAAAGCTCAGGATCGAATACATCAGGGTCGTAGTCCTTAACATCGAGGACTTTCTTTATTATCTCTTTATCTTCTTTTGAAAGTCTGTGCATCTATAAACTCCATAAAACCGCATAGTTATGGCTGTAAACTTAACTTTTGTTTCAATTCATAATAACACACATTGCCTAAGAAAAAATTAAAATCATGAAAAAACTAACTAAATATTTACTTCTTGTTAACCAGCTCCTCGTACTCATCCACAAGCGACTTGAAGTACTCCAGTGCCTTGTCGTAAGTCTCACTTGAAAGCGGGTCAATTCCAGCCTCAGAGAGAAGCTCTACAGGCGGCGCAGATCCGCCAAGCTTAAGGAAATCCAGATACTCATCCACAGCTCCGGCTTCACCCGATGTGATCCTCTCAGCTATTGATGCTGCGTATGCCACATCTGCAGAATACTGGTACACATAATAAACATAGTAGAAGTGCGGAATTCCTGCCCACTGATATCTTGAAGCCGGGAACGTGGTAACAGCATCACCCCTGTACTCCTGAAGGAGCTCCATCCACTTATCACCAAGGTCCTCAGCATCCAGCGACTGTCCTGACTCCACAACCTTGTACATGTAGTCCTCAAACTCGGAGTACATCATCTGAGTGAAGAACGTTCCTGCAAACATACTAATTGCATTCTCCAGGTAAAAGAGCTTTTCGTCATCACTCTGGGCATTTTTTAACTTATATTGATAGTACAAAAGCTCATTGGTAGTAGATGCAACTTCCTGAGTAAATATTGTGGGATTGCTGTAAGCAACAGGCTGGTCCTCTGTCGCGTACTGATCATATACAGCATGTCCCATTTCATGAGCTATTGTACTGATATCATCTGAGTAACCCTTATAGTTAAACAGTACCCAAGGATAATACTCAACTGATAGCTTGTTCTCAAAGGCTCCTGTAGCTTTGTTAGCAGCAGGATAGACATCAATCTGCTCACTGGTGATTATCTTGGTGAAGTGATCAATATAGTCATCTCCAAGAATTCCAAGAGCGTCTATAACCTCATCCACCGCATTATCATAGGGTGTAGGCGGAATGTAGAAATCTGATACGCTTTCTCCCATGTTGTATGGGTATTGCTCCTCAAGGCCAAGCCCCTTTGCATGGAGCTTTAAATATCTTTGATACTCCGGAATTCCCTTGTGCGCTGATTCCACCAGCATGTCAAAGACATCTGTATCAAGATCATAGTCATCAAAGGCCTCTTCCATGGTAGTATCAAAACCGTCAATGACTGCTGATGCATAAGCCTGTGAAGCGTTCGATTCCAAAAGAGCAGCGAAGGTGTTAGCAAAATTCTCGTATCTAGTTAAGTAAGTCTGGTTTGCCTCTGCCCTGAATTTATCCGAGTACTTCGGATTACTGATTATCTCTGCATAAAGCTCATCGGTAAGCTCCTCCTCCTTACCCCCCGGCATTGTGATTGTAGGATAAGGAAGTTCAACCTGATCAAGTATTCCAAAAATCTGTTCTCCGTAACCCATACCCATTGAAAGAGTGGATACCAAAAGAGTCTCATCCTCTGTAAGCGGCTCGTAGTCAGGATCAAGATACTGCCTTAGCCAATACTCATCGCCATCAAAAAGGGGATCTGAAAAGATCTTCTGTCTCTCCTCCAATGAAAGTGCAAATATCTCATCCTCCGCAAAGGCACATCTCTGGATTTCTTCCCTGGTCATAGCATCAAGCTTGGCCAGCATGTTTTTATAAACCGCATCCGTTGCGTTAAGAGAGTTTCCCTGCTTGGCATAAAGCGCAAGCTTCTGCTGAATCCTGGTCATCTCGGTAAAGTAAGCAAAGTCAAAGTATTCTCTTATAGTCTTGGCATTATCAAGCTTTCCTCTGAATTTATCGTAACCATCCAGCATGCCCATTACCTTGTCGTAATCAGCCTGCCAATCTTCCTCGCTGGCATAAATCTTCTCAAGATTCCATTTTGTCGGGTACTTGCCCTGTGTATGTGTAGAAGCACTCTGATCTGATGCACTCTGATTGTCCAAGATTCCTGTAAAAGATCTGCCACATGCGGTAACAGAAATGATCAAAACCAGTGAAGCTGCTATTCCTTTTAAACGTCTGATATTCATAAACGCCTCTTATCCTCTTAATTTATAAGTCTCGTACTCTTAATTATAACATACACCTTTGCACAATAAAAAAATCCCGACATTTTGCCGGGACTAAAGATTAATAAAAAAAGATGCCTAGAGTCGGAATCGAACCAACGACACGAGGATTTTCAGTCCTCTGCTCTACCAACTGAGCTATCTAGGCATATAGTAGCGGGAACAGGATTTGAACCTGTGACCTTCGGGTTATGAGCCCGACGAGCTTCCAGACTGCTCCACCCCGCGTCATTATGAAATTTATTGCTTATTGCAATAAAAAAATGGATGGCGGTGGATTCGAACCACCGAAGCAAATTGCAGCAGATTTACAGTCTGTCCCCTTTGGCCACTCGGGAAGCCATCCATATAGAGCCGATGAGCGGACTCGAACCGTTAACCTGCTGATTACAAATCAGCTGCTCTGCCAATTGAGCCACATCGGCTTACACACGAATTGTGTTGTGTAATAAAATGGGGCCTACAGGGCTCGAACCTGTGACCCTCTGCTTGTAAGGCAGATGCTCTCCCAGCTGAGCTAAGACCCCGGTCAAATTAAAATATGAAGTTGAGCGACCCGAAGGGGGTTCGAACCCCTGACCTCCGCCGTGACAGGGCGGCGCTCTAACCAGCTGAGCCACCGGGCCATATTTCTTCGATTGTACCTTCAAAACCGAACACTGAAATCTCTTAGATCCGTCTCTAACCTTTGCTTTTTGGATAAGCCCTCGACCTATTAGTACACATCAGCTGAACACGTTACCGTGCTTACACCTTGTGCCTATCTAACCTCGTACTCTCCAAGGGGTCTTACTCCATAAAGGAGGGATATCTCATCTTGAGGGGGGCTTCACGCTTAGATGCCTTCAGCGTTTATCCCTTCCGGACGTGGCTACCCAGCCTTATGCACCTGGCGGTGCAGCTGATACACCAGCGGTCCGTCCATCCCGGTCCTCTCGTACTAAGGACAGCTCCTCTCAGATATC